>JBDKVB010000101.1 GCA_039679385.1 Armatimonadia bacterium
GGTTCTCCACCGGACGGATGGGCACCGTGAAGGTGCACTGGCCCTCGCCCTGGATGTCCGGCTTCGGTCGCCAGTCGTTCGCGTAGAAGCCGCCGGAGGTGCCGTCGGTCTTCTGGTAGTGCAGGTCACAGCAGAGCTTGGTCTGCTCGGCGATGCCCTTGTAGGCAACGGTGATGTTGGCCACGGTGTCGGTGAGGAAGGGCCTGGGGCAAGTCACCGTGTACCACTCGCCGAGCTGCAGAGTCTGTGTCTCCGGCTTCGGTGCCTGGGCATGAAGGGGAGTAAGACTCGAGGCCAGCACGAGCACGCAGAGCAGAGGCACCTGGATCGCGACGTGGGTCCCTGGGCCTTTCATGTCACGCACTCTCCTCTCCGGGGTGGCAGGAGACACAGCCTTCGCTGTGACGCCGCCCCGGACATGACTAGGGGTATACGAGAGCGCAACTCGCCGGCGCGAGGTCGGCCTCTGGACGGCGCCTTACTGTGGCTTCAGCATCGCTTCCTTGCTGGGAGCCAGGAAGGGCGGCACCCCGAGCGGAGTCACATCGAAGTCCTCCATGGTGACGGCGCTGGGCTTAGCCAGCTTCAGGCTCCAGATCTCGCCTGTAGAGGGCTGCGCCAGCGTGGCGGAGAGCACATAGACCTGCGCAAGGTTGTCCTTCTCCTCGACGATCTTGCCGGTCGGATCGCACAGGCTCGCCTTCACTCCCTCGGCAAGCCCCTCACCATTCACGCGCACACCAAACTCAGTCGTTCCTGCCGGCACATAGAGGAATACCTCGCCGACGCTGCTGATGAAGTGCACGGCTTCCTTCTCAGCGGTCAGGTTGAGCGGGTGACTGCTGGCCATGAAGCGCGCCTGGTTCGGATCCGGAGTGGCGGTGATGCGGTAGATACCCGTCGCGGGAGCCGTGAACTCGATGATTGCGTCCTGCCCCGAGGTCTCCGGGAGGGTGGCCTTCTGGACTTCCTTGCCGTCGGGACCGGTGATGACCACCGGCGCAGGCTTGACGGCGTACCGGCCCACCTGGTACTGACGCATGGTGAGCTTGACCGTGTCGCCGGCCGAAGCGTAGAGGACGCCTTTGGCCACGTCGCGCAGGTTGAACCGAGGCATACCGAACTTGGCCGAATCGGCGCCCGGAGTCACCGGCACCAGGGACTTGTTGGTCATGTCGTACTTGGGGAAGCTCTTCAGCGAGAGCACCGGCATCCACTCACGCAGGACTTCCGGCGTCAGCTTCACGTCCTTGCGCTGACCGTCCTGCTCGATGATCAGGTTGCCGGTGACCTCTACCACCTTCAGGCCGCCGACCATGTCCACGAAGCCCACCGGCACGCGCTTGAGGCTGTCGCGGACCACGCAGTCGCGGAAGGTTGCGCTGCCGAGGTCCTGGTCAGCGCCCTGACGGGTTGCCAGCATGATGGTTGGGCTGATCGGTGAGCCGAGGTTGTTCTCGCTGATCGTGCAGTCGGTGAACTCCGTCCTGATCCCCGTGGCCGGGACGTCGATGAGCTGGATGCCCTGGGTCCTGTTGTTGTCGAAGGTACAGTCGGTGATCGCCATTGTGCCCTTGACGGCCGCCTCCGCGGTGTTGCCGGTGACGAGGCAGAAGCCGCCCACGCTGTTTGCGGCCTTGCAGTTCTCGAGGCGGATGGAGACCGGCGCGGAGGAGGCCTTCAGATTCGGCAGGTACAGCACATAGCCCCAGCCGACGTTCCCCTCCGACACGCAGTTGCGCATGACCACGTTGACCAGGCGCTCCTCCGAGCTGTTGGGCTCGAAGTCGATGCCGGCCTGCGGAGCGGTCCCGCCGGTGTCGCGCATGATGACGTTTTCGATGGTCAGGTTCTCAGCGGTGATGACGCTGATGCCCTGGCGGTACTGCCGGTCACAGATCAGGTCCTTGAGCAGGATGTCCTTGTTCGTGACCCACTGCTTGCCTGTTCCGAGGTACACTCCATCGCCGCCGCTCTCCAGCAGGTGCAGTCCGAGAACCTGGACGTTGCTGCAGGACTTGAGCTGCAGCGAGTGCCGCCACTCGGCCTTCTTGTAGGGCTGGTTCGCGTAGTCGTCGCGGTGCATGCGCCAGGTGGCCCCGTAACCGCGCAGGATAATGTTCTCCTTGTTGATCGCGCGGAAGAGGCTGTCGCTGGTGCCGAGGAAGGCGCCCTTCTTGGCCACCACTTCGACGCCCTTCTCGAAGGTGATCTCCTGGTTCGAAGCCAGTTCGATGGGCTCGACGATCCAGGGCTTGCCGGTGTTGTCCACCGTCAGCTTCGGCACACCGGAGTTGATGGCGGCCTGCAGGCACGCGGTAGCATCGGTGGCGTCGAAGCCCCACCAGGAGGCCTTGGCCTCGGTGAGCTTGCCGGCCTTGACGTCGGCGATGGCCTTGTCATTGACCTGTGCGCACGCCGGTAGGGCCAGGGTCACAGTCAGAAGAAGAGCGACGAGGACGGTTGAGCGCATGGTTGCGGGTCTCCCTTCGCAGGCTGGTTGGGCTCGGTGTAGGCCGGACTAGACGACCCAGGTGCAGGGCACGAGGGCGTCCACGTCCTCCGCGGTTCCGTGGCTGCCGCCCTTCTCGGTGTCATGCTGGCCGTGATCGGCGTCGACGATGACGGCATAGCCCAGCTCCGTCAACCGGCCGACCATTCGTGACAGCCGCTCGTCGGTCGCGTGTAGCGTCGGTATGACCTCCGGCGACGACGGGCCATGACGGTGGAAGATGTCGTCGGTCGCGCCCAGTTGCACGATGATGAACTGCGGCTCTTCCTTCTCGGCGAAACCCAGGGCGAGGGCCTCGACCTCGTCATCCGTCTTGCTCTCGGCCTTGCCCCACAGATCGGCGGATCGGCCCAGGAGTTCTGAGCCGGTGTAGCCCACTCGACCGACGCCGGCGCTCTTTCCGCCATGAGCGCGGATGACGTCGAAGAGCGTCTCGCAGGTGAAGTCGTCCTTCCAGGCACCGATGCCGTGCACGTCGCGGACGACGCCAGTCACCATCGTTGCGAAGTTCACCGGCGTGATGGTCGGCATGACGGCACGCAGTGTGACCCGCCGCCGATCTACGAGCGAGGTCAGAAAGGGCATCTCCTGACTCCATCGCTCCAGGATGGCAACGCCGAGGGCATCCGGTGCGACGACGGCTACGCGCTTGGCGGAGCCTACCGACTCCAGGATAGCGGGTATGGGACTCTCGGTCGCCTGCGCCGGAGCAGGCAGTCCGAGCAGTGCGGAGATCGTCGGAGCAAGGCAGGTCATGGGATATTCACAGATCAAGATCGTGACGTCCCTTCGTGGGGTTCGACAGACCCCGCTGATCGCTGGCCGGGGCCGGTCTGACCGTCAGAGAGTATGTATATGAGTTCAGACCGGGGCACGAAGCCGTGCGCTCGGCTACCAGGGGCTACGGAAACGCCCTGTTGATTAGCAGCTTCGCCGCAGATGCCGGGAGGACCTTGTGCGTCCTCGACGGCGTGCCAGATAGCCCAACAAGCCGCTCTTGAAGGCAGGACACTCGGGACAAGCGGCGAAGTTCCCCGGCGGTTCATCTGGCTACAGCTACCGGCTTCGGGGCCAGGTCTGTACCACGGCCTGCCCTCGGCTTGCCGCGCAAGGGGACCCTTGCTTTGGAGAAGATCCGCATGTGCCACATCCCCTCGTCTACCCTCACAGACACCCTTAGCCCTCGTGGACCAGTGCTGCTGGCACTGGTCCTGCAAGTTGCGCTGCTGACAGGCGCCCTCGCGGAGGATTGGCCGACCTATCAGCACGACAACTCCCGCAGCGGCCTCACGAAGGACAGCCTGAGTTTCCCCCTGCGCCAGGTGTGGGCTCATCAGCCTGCGCATGCACCGGCTCCGGCCTGGCCCGCTCCGGCGAAGGCCGACATCTGGCAGCGCATCAACAACCTCGATCCCCGAGTCACCTACGACCGGGCCTTTCAGGTCGTGGTGAGCGGCGGTCGGGTCTACTACGGGTCCTCCGCCGATGACCAGGTAGTCTGCCTGGAGGCAGCGACGGGTGCGCGACGCTGGGCCTTCTTCACCGAGGGACCGGTGCGCCTGGCTCCGACGGTCTCCGAAGGCCGCGTGTACTTCGGCTCCGACGATGGCTGGGTGTACTGCGTGGACGCCGACACGGGAACCCTGGTCTGGAAGCAGCAGCCGGCTGAGGTCAGTCGCCGCATCGCGGGCAACAGCCGGATCGTCTCGGCCTTCCCGTGCCGAACCGGGGTGCTGGTGAGCGGAACGGTGGCCTATGCGACCAGCGGCCTGTTCCCGGACAACGGCGTGTACCTGTGTGCCATGGACGCCCGCAGTGGCGAGGTCCTGTGGCGCCGCAAGTCGCCGAGTCTTTCGCCTCAGGGCTACCTGCTGGCCTCTCCCACGCGGCTCTTTGCGCCGACCGGAAGGACCAGCCCGGCCCTGTTCAAGCTGACGGACGGCACGCCGCTGGGCACCATCGGTGGTCTGGGCGGAACCTACGCCGTGCTCTCCGGTGACACCCTCAACTACGCCTACGGCCGTGAGAGCAACGGCCTCCTCGCGACCTCTGACGTCGGTACCACGGAGCGCGTGGCGAGCTTCGACGGCGTGCATCTCATCGTTGACGGCGAGATGTCCTACCTGCAGTCCCGTACCCAGTTGCAGGCTCTGGAGCGCACGCGCTACATGGAGCTCGTGACGGCGGAGCGCTCCCTGACGGACTACAGAACGCGGCTGAAGGGCGAGCTTACGGCGGCGACGGAGAAGGGCGACGAGGCTGCCAAGAGCCAGGCTCAGAAACGCATGGCGGAGACTGACGACGCGCTGACGCGGACGGCAGCGCAGAAGAGCGCCTGCTATCGGTGGACGACTCCCTGCCAGCTACCCCTCGCGCTGGTGAAGGCCGGTGACGCGCTCATCGCGGGCGGCGATGGACGAGTGGCAGCCTATGACTGCCGCACCGGCGCGGTGCTGTGGCAGAGCTCCGTCGAGGGACGTGCAGCGGGTCTCGCGGTAGCCGACGGGCAGCTCTACGTCTCCACCGAGGCTGGGCTCATCTATGCTTTCGGCGCAGGAGCGACAGGCGGTGAAGCTCCGGCGGCAGCCCCGGAAGAGCCGAGTACTGCGACGACGGCCGAGCTTGCAGGGCCTACGACCGCTCCGGCAATCGGCCGGCGACCGACTAACGACCAACTCCCGCCCGGCCTGGTGGGACGATGGATCTTCGACAGCGCTCACCTGCAGGGGACAACCGTAAAGGACCTGGCGGGCAACCATGACGCCACCCTTAGCGGGGAGGTCAAGCTTGACCAGGGCACCGGAGCGCTGATCCTCGCGGGCAAGAACACACGCGTATCCCTCGGGGAGGCCAAGGACGGCGACGGACTCCCCCGTGAGGCGCTGAGCGTTGAGGCGTGGATTCGCGTGGATGAGATCACGCGCTGGGGCGGCATCCTCAGCGCACTGCAGGACAATGGGACCTTCGAGAAGGGCTGGCACCTGGGCTCGGAGGAGAACCGGTTCCGGTTCGCGGTGTCCTCGGTGGGAGCCGACGATGGTGACGGCAAGGTCACCTACCTGAGCGCTCCCACGACCTTCGAGGCCGGGAAGTGGTACCACGTCGTCGGCACCTACGACGGCCGGGAGCAGCGCATCTTCCTGAATGGAGAGCTCCAGGCGTCGCTCAGAGATCAGTCGGGTCCGATCCTGTATCCGCCGCAGGCGTCGTACACTCTCGGGGCCTACCAGGACGATGACGAGTTCCTGCCCACCACCGGGGCGATCGCCGAAGTGAGGGTCTATGACCGTGCACTGACCCGAGCACAGGTGCGTGCGGACTACCTGGCCTACCCCGAGTTGTGTCCCGTCTTCCTGAGACTTGCGGCCGGACCCTACGTGGAGTACACCTCGCCATCCCGGGTTCGACTAGGGTGGGAGACGGCGGCTGCGGGCACGTGTACAGTGAGCTACCACACTCCAGGTGCAGCACCAGTGGAGGCCCCGGCGGGGCCGCTCGGCAGAACCCACGAGCTTAGGCTCTCCGGTCTGAAGCCCGGCACGGAGTACGAGTACCAGGTCACCTTCACCGCCGACGGCAAGCAGCAGACCACCGACAGAATGACCTTCGAGACGACGGAGGGCCCGGGCCTTGATCCCGTAGACGCAGCCGCCTCGCCCTACCCGGCTGACAGCACAAGCGACCTCTACCGCGAGGCGGCGAAACGAGTGGTGGCGCAGACCGGGGCTGACCAGGGCTACTGCTTCCTCCTGGGCACCGCCGACGGACATCTCGCCTACGAGATCGCGAAGCTGACCCGGCTGCAGGTGGTCTGCGTCGAACCCGATCCCGCGAGGGCCACCAAAGCTCGCGAGATGCTCTCCCATGCCGGCGTGTATGGCGCGCGGGTCAGCGTCCACCAGGGCAAGCTGAAGGACCTTGGCTACGCCGAGTACGTGGCCAACCTTGTGGTGTGTGAGGACATGGCGGGCGCAACGGAGGCCCTGGGCTCGGCGGAGAACGTCCTGCGACTGGTGCGCCCCTGCGGAGGCAAAGCCTACCTCGGAAGCCTGCGAGCTCCTGGGCAGAACCCGGTCAGCCGGTCCGACCTTGAGGCCTGGCTCGGGAAGGCCGCAGACCCGGCGGTCTTCACCTGCGCCTTTGCGGACGGCTCCGCGCAAGATTCCGGACCGTGGGGCCAGCGAGTGATCGTCGAGCGCAAGTCAGTCTCCGGCGGCGGCCGGTGGACGCACATGTACGCGGACCCCGGGAACACTGCCGCCACCGGCGAGACGCGAGTCGTCGGCCCGATGCAGGTCCAGTGGTTTGGTCGCCCCGGCCCGCGCTTCATGGTGGACCGGCATCACCGCACCGTGCCTCCTCTTGTGGCCGACGGACGCATCCTCATCCCCGGCAGCAACCGCATCCTTGCCGTCGACGCCTACAACGGCACGCAGCTCTGGGATGTCGGAATCCACAACTCCCGGCGGGTCTGTGGCCCGCGCACGACGAGTCAACTGGCCCTGGAGGGAGACCGTCTGTATGTGGCGGCGGAGGATACGTGCTGGCGGCTGGACCTGCAGAGCGGCGCAGTTCGCCAGGTCATCACCACGCCCCAGCTTGATCCCGAGGAAGCCCATGACTGGGGCTACGTGGCCGCAGTGGACGGCAAGCTTCTCGGCACAGGAGCGAGACCGGGGGCGATCCGTCGCGAGATGAACCGCGGGGCCATCGGCGAGACCTACTATGACGACCGACCAGTCCAGACCAGCGACTACCTGTTCTGCCTGGACCCCAACACTCAGCGACCGATGTGGACCTACAAGCAGGGAGTGATTGTCGACACGACCATCTCGGTGGGGGAGGGCCGCATCTTCTTCCTCGAGGCTCCCGTCACTCCCGCGGTGAAGGACAGCCTGGGCCGCACGGCGCTGGAGGTCCTCTTCGCTCAGGGCGCTGATCTCGTGGCCCTGGATCTGCAGACCGGGCAGCAGGTCTACCGCAAGCCGGTGGACACCGCCAACTGGCGCCATGTGGTGTGGACCGCCTACGCTCAGGGCATCGTGCTCGCAACCGGGTCCACGAACCGCGAGGGACGAGCCTGGTACTACCTGACCGCTTACAAGGCCGCGACGGGCGAGGTGCTCTGGCAGGCAGATCATCCCAATAACCGACCGGGAATCATGGGCGGACACGGCGAACAGGATCACCACCCGGTCATCACGAGTGGAGTCGTGTACGCCGAACCGGTTGCCTATGAGCTCGCCACGGGTAAGCGCGCAAACCCGCTCGGGACCGAAGGAAGCTGGGAGACACCCCTCAGGGGCGGCTGTGGGACCATGTCGGGCGCTGCCCAGGCGCTGTTCTACCGGGATGGTAACCCGACGCGATACCAACTCGGCGCCGGAGGCGGCCCCGGCAAGCTTAGCCTCGTGAACCGGCCCGGATGCTGGATCAACATCATCCCCGCCGGCGGGCTGGTAGTCATCCCGGAGGCCAGTTCCGGTTGCACCTGCGGGTATCCGTTGCAGACTTCGCTGGCCCTTGCACCTGTGGAGCCGGGTAGCTAGCTGCGAAAACGGACGAGACGGGCGAAGCGCCCAGATCAGAGCTTCTTGACAAGTCGGGAGTCGAGTTGGCACAGCGCGATAGGAGGCGGGTGCAATGAGCCGACTGCAGGTTGGGACGCTGATGGTGACGGTGCTTCTCATGACGTTCCCTGGCGCCTGTCAGGCGCAGCCGGTAGTGTCCTTGCCCGATGGGGTGAGCGCCGTGTGGGACCTGTCGAAGGCGTACCGGGAGACGACGCCGACTCGCGAACGTGTCTGTATCAACGGCCTGTGGCGCTGGCAGCCGGCGGCTCAGGTGACGGATACCTTGCCCTCCGGCAGTTGGGGCTACTACAAGGTTCCCGGATGCTGGCCCGGCATCACCGACTACATGCAGAAGGACTGCCAGACCCTCTTCACGTCTCCGGACTGGCAGGGGACCGACCTGGCGTCCCTCAAGGCGGCGTGGTACCAAAGGGAGATCACGATCCCGGGCAATTGGGCCGGGCGGCACCTGGCTCTTCAGGCCGAGTACGTGAACTCCTACGCGGTCGTGTACGTGGACGGCGTCAAGGTCGGCGATATGCGCTTCCCTGCAGGCGAGGTAGACCTGACCTCGGCCTGCCCGCCGGGGAGCAAGCACATACTCAGCCTCCTGGTCGTGGCGGTTCCGCTGAAGGGCGTGATGATGTCCTTCAACGACACCGCCTCGGCCCGACAGGTCGCTGGAACGGTGGCCCGTCGTGGCCTGTGCGGTGACGTCTGGCTGACCAGCAGCCCGGCGGGAGCGCAGGTCACCGAGACGACGGTCAGCACCTCCTTCCGCAAGGGGCAGATCACCCTCTCCACGGCTCTGGGTGACCTTCCCGCAACCGGCCGCTATACGCTTCGCGGCCAGATCACCGAGAAGGGCAAGGTCGTCAAGGAGATCGGGAGCCAGCCCTTCGCTCCCGGAGACCTGACGGACGGTCGCCTCACCTTCACCGAAGCCTGGAAGCCCGAGAAGCTCTGGGACATCCACACGCCGCAGAACCAGTACTCCGTCGCGGTGTCCCTGGTGGATGAGGGGGGACGGGTTCTCGACACCGGCTACCCAGTGCCCTTCGGCTTCCGCGAGTTCTGGATCGACGGCCGCGACTTCTACCTCAACGGGACCCGCATCTTCCTCAGCGCGGTACCCCTCGACAATGCACAGGTCGGAGCCGCCTGGGCGAACTACGAAGGTGCCCGGGAGAGCCTGGAGCGGCTGAAGAGCTTCGGGATCAACTTCGTCTACACCCACAACTACGGCTGCGAGCCGGGGACGCATCTGAGCTTCGAGGAACTCCTCCGAGCCGCCGACGACACGGGGATGCTCGTGGCGCTGTCGCAGCCGCACTTCGGCCAGTATGACTGGAGGGCGGCGGACGCCGACCAGAGCAACGGCTATGCGGGCCATGCGCGCTTCTACGTCCATGTCGCGGGTAGCCACCCGTCCGTAATCGCCTACTCGATGAGCCACAACGCGACGGGCTACAGCGAGGACATGAACCCGGACCTGATCGACGGCATCGCCGACCCGCGCGAGTCCTGGGCGCTGAACAACGCGAAGCTGGCCTTGCGGGCGCAGGCGATCGTCGAGAAGATGGACCCGGGACGGATCGTCTACCACCACTCCTCCGGCAACCTCGGGACGATGCACACGGTCAACTTCTACACCAACTTCGCCCCGATCCAGGAACTCTCCGACTGGCTGGAGCACTGGTCCACGAAGGGTGCGAAGCCCTTCTTCACCTGCGAGTACATGGTGCCTTGCACCTGGGACTGGACGATGTACCGTGGCTGGTATCGCGGTGGACGTGCCTTCGGGAGCGCCGTGGTGCCCTGGGACTTCTCCATCGCCGAGTGGAACTCGCAGTTCCTGGGCGACGCGGCCTTCCAGATCAGCGAGCCGGACAGGACGAACCTGCGCTGGGAAGCCAAGCAGTTCCGTGACGGCAAGCTGTGGCACCGCTGGGACTACCCCTTCGAGGTGGGCTCCAAGGACCTCGAGGAGCGCTATCCGGTGATCGCCGCCTACATCACCGACAACTGGCGCGCCTTCCGGACCTGGGGCATGTCGGCGAACTCGCCCTGGGAATGGGGACACTACTGGAAGCCACGCGAGGGAGTGACCAAGACCCACGACGACCTCAAAGTGGACTGGGAGAACCTCCAGCGCCCCGGCTTCAGCCCCGACTACATCGAAGACCGCTATGAGCGCGTTGACCTGGCCTACAAGCGGTCCGACTGGATTGCGACCCCGGCCGCCCAGGCGGTGATCCGCAACAACATGCCGCTCCTGGCTTATGTGGCCGGCAAGCCTGCCGCCTTCACGAGCAAGGACCACGTATTCCTGCCGGGCGAGACCGTCGAGAAGCAGCTCATCGTCATCAACAACTCGCGTCAGACGGTCACGGCGGAGTGTCGGTGGTCACTCGGTCTGCCGGATCCCCTCCTTGGTTCGAAGCCGGTGACCATCGAGACGGGCCAGCAAGCTCGTGTGCCGCTGACCTTCGAGTTGCCTGCCAACCTTGCGCCCGGGTCCTGCCAGCTCAGCGCAACGGTTCGCTTCAGCACAGGCGAGAGGCAGGAGGACAGCTTCGCAGTTCGGGTGCTGCCACGACCTGAGGCAGTGTCGGCGCAGGGACGGACTGCGCTCTTTGATCCGAAGGGCGAAACCGGACGGCTCCTTGACGCACTGGGCGTCCGGTATCAGCCGGTGCCGGCAACGGCCGACCTCGCCGGCTATGATGCGCTGATCCTCGGCAAGGGTGCGCTGACGGTCGACACCGCAGCGCCTGACCTGAGCCGCGTGCGTGATGGGCTGAAGGTGATCGTCTTCGAGCAGACCGCCGAGGCCCTGGAGAAGCGTCTGGGCTTCCGCGTGCAGGAGTATGGGCTCCGGCAGGTCTTCGGACGCATACCCGATCACCCCTTGCTCGCAGGACTGGACACCGAGAGCCTACGCGACTGGCGAGGTGAGGCCACGAACACGACGCCACGCCTCAAGTACGAGAGCAGCCCACGCCTGAGCTATGCGCCAACAGTGGAGTGGTGCGGCCTGGAGGTACCTCACGTCTGGCGCTGCGGCAACCGGGGCAACGTTGCTTCGGTGCTGATTGAGAAGCCGGCACGTGGGAGCTTCCTGCCGATCCTTGACGGTGGCTACAGCCTGCAGTACAGCCCGCTCCTGGAGTTCCGCGAGGGACAGGGGATGGTGCTGTTCTGCCAGATGGACGTGACCGGACGCACCGAGAGCGACCCCGCCGCAGACAGGCTCGTGCGCAACCTCCTGCAGTACACCTCGACCTGGAAGCCAGGCCCTGTGCGGAGAGCGCTGTATGTCGGCGAGTCGCAGGGCAAGGAGCACCTGCAGTGGTCGGGCATCGCAGTGGAGGACTACACGGGCGGGAAGCTGTCGGCCGACCAAGTGCTGGTCGCGGGACCTGGCGGTGACAAGGTCCTGACCTCGAACACGCAGGCCGTCGCCGACTTCCTGAAGTCCGGCGGACACGTGCTGGCGCTGGGCCTTGACGAGGCTGAGGCGAACGACGTTCTCCCGATGAAGGTGCAGATGACGACGGCCGAACACATCGCCTCCTACTTCGAGCCGGGCGGGGCGGATTCTCTCTTCGCCGGAGTAGGACCGGCCGATGTGCATGACCGTGCCGTCGAGGAGCTGCCCCTGGTGACCGGCGGGGCGAAGGTCCTTGGCGACGGAGTCCTGGCGCAGGCCGAGAGCGCGAAAGTGGTGTTCTGCCAGCTTCTCCCGTACCACCTCACCTCTGCCAAGGGCGCCGTGGCGTCTCTCCGGGTCGATGGGGAAGAGGCCTTCGAGGGCAAGCAGAGCGCGCTCGTGACCATGGGCACCACGACCGCCTTCGGAGCGCAGTTCGGCCAGGGCGTCAAGTTCACACCGGAGGTCGGCAAGACCTACACGCTCGCCGCCTTCGTCAAGGGAGTCGGTAGGCCGGTCCTGGTCCATCTGGAGGTGGAGCGTGCCGGAAGACCCTGGGACCGAGCCGTGAAGGCCCCGGAGGTCCAGGTGCCCGCGGACGAGTGGACTGAGGTCCACGCGACCTTCCAGTGCACCGTTCCCTTCCCGGAGGGCTGGCAGGCCTACCTCGGCTGCGCTCAGGATGGGGCGCAGTTCCGGGCCGATATGTTCCAGCTCTACCAGGGTGACTATGTGCCCTGGCGGGCCGGTGAGACGGGCCCGAAGAACCTGATGACGAACGCCGGCTTCGAGGAAGGCCAGAAGCCCTACTTCTTCAACAGCGGGGAGCAGTACAACGTGCGCAAGACCTTCCGGCGCTCGTCCTTCCTCATCACCCGGCTACTCGCGAACATGGGTGTGCAGGGCTCGACGCCGCTGCTCACGCGCTTCTCGACTCCGGTGGGTGAGGAGGGGCCGAAGCCTGGCCCGTCGGTGGTGCGGAACGGGGACTTCTCGCTGGATGCCAACGGCGATGGGAAGGCCGACGACTGGAGTTTCTCCGCGGACTCCAAGTCAGCTCTTTGCACCCGCGAGCCCTTCGGTGAGGGCTGGGCCCTGCGTCTCGCGCTTCCGGACTACGGAGGCAAGCCACAGGCGAGCGCAATGCTGGCCCAGCAGGACGTGCCGATGAAGGCCGGGCAGTGGTACCGCATCAGCTTCCGGGCGAAGGAAGAGGGCCTGGACGGCAAGCGCATCACCTTCGCCATCCAGAGCACGGAGACCTGGAGCTCGTTCTTCGAGTACCAGTACTTCGCTCCGCAGACCGACTGGCGCGAGTTCCGGCTGCTGGTGCAGTCGAACAAGACGGCGGACAGCAAGACACGCCTGCAGATCTGGCACAACAACCTGGGAACGCTGTGGCTGGCCGACCTTGCCGTGCAGCCCGTAGCGCCGCCGACCAACGAGGGGCGCTGGTCGCAAGGCCTCTACGTCGACCAGCCGGAGGAATGGGACGACCCGTACCGGTTCTTCCGCTGGTAGAAGCGGCCAGGACGCGAGTCCTGCGAGATCACAGACAGCAGGTACAGCACCTCCGGATGTCAGGCTTGAGCCTCGACGCCCGGGGGTGCTATTCTTTGCAGGTCGGTGAGCCGTGGGGGCCACGCAAGTTCGCACAGTACCCCAGACAGAGACTGCACACAACAGCAAGGGGACACGCATGAGCACTTCAGGCAACTGGACCAAGGCACCCGAGAACCCAGTCCTCGGGGGCACACTCGGCACGTGTTTCGACATCTCGGTGTTGGCGGACCAGGGCCGCTGGCGCATGTGGTTCTCCTGGCGTCCGCGCAAGAGCATCGCCCTGGTCGAGAGTACCGACGGGGTCCGGTGGAGCGAGCCGGTCGAAGTACTCCTGCCCAGAGAGGCGACAGGCTGGGAAGACGATATGAACCGCCCCGTGGTCCTGAAGCACGAGGGCGTCTATCACATGTGGTATACCGGGCAGGCCCGGCGTCAGTCCTGGATCGGGCACGCGGCTTCGGAGGACGGTGTGACGTGGCACGAGCGCTCCGAGACTCCGGTGCTTCTTCCTGAGGAGCCCTGGGAAAAGGTCGCGGTCATGTGCCCGCACGTTCTCTGGGATGAGGAGAGGGGCGAGTACCGAATGTGGTACTCGGGTGGCGAGCAGTACGAGCCCGATGCGATCGGCCACGCGACCAGCACCGATGGGCTAAGGTGGGTCAAGCACCCCTCGAACCCGGTCTTTGCTGCCGACCCCGATCAGCCGTGGGAGCAGGCGAAGGTGACTGCGTGTCAGGTCGTTCTGCACGACGGCTGGCACACCATGTTCTACGTCGGCTTCCGCGATGTGCACCATGCGCAGATCGGCGCGGCTCGATCCCGCGATGGTGTTACCGGATGGCAACGCCATCCGGCTAACCCACTCCTTGCTCCCGATGAGGGGGCCTGGGACCACGATGCCTGCTACAAGCCCTTCGCGGTGCTTGAGGGTGACCGCTGGCTGCTGTGGTACAACGGCCGGCACGCCTCGGTGGAGCAGATCGGTCTGGCAGTGCATCCGGGCACGGACCTCGGTTTCGACGCTGCCCTCGATCGGTAGTCGGATATGCGGGGGCCTTCCGCGGCTGGTCTCCCAGTCCTGCGCAAGGCCCCCGTCACGCGCTCTTCCCGTCGGACAGTCGGTTCCCGCTACTTGACCGCCCTCAGTTCGAAGTAGTCCAGCCAGAGGCCGTCCTGGTTAGCTGCGTTGGCCTGAGGTCCCATCCACACGTAGTGGCCCTTGGCCGGAGTGACAGTCCCGAGCTTGTACAGGTGCCATTCGCTGTCCTTGATCTCCGTCATCTTGGGCTGGATGCTCCCGAGACCGACGGCGTGGACCGTGTCGTAGATTCCCGCCCAGAAGGCGTCGCCGCCGTTGCCCTTCTTCGCGACGCGAATCCGGGCATACACGTCATACTTCGTGTTCGGCTCGAACTGCGCGGGCGAGTAGTTCCACTGCACGCACCACTCGATGTGGTTGTTGTTAAGACGCACCGCGAAGCCATCCTCCGCAGTGGGCTCCTGCTCGATCCAGCACCAGTTCCCGTACTGCCCCAGCCCGATCTGGTCATCCTGAGCGATCACGCGCAGGGCGCGATGGGTCTTCGCGCCGGTGTGCAGCGCCGCCGGAACCACGCTCAGGTCCTTGAGCGGGCGCACCCACTGCCGCAGCCAGGTGCTCTCGCTGGGCCTGAGTTGGGCCCTGGTCTTCACCTCGAAGCTCACCGTGTTGCGCCGTGCATCCACGCGAATCCATACCCGGTCGATAGCCGGTGCGGAGGGGATGACCTCGATCCCCAGACCTGCCGCGTGGTTCACGAGCTTGACGCCCTGCGCCACCTGTGCGCCGGTGAAGGACCACTGGCGCGTGGCTTCGTCCTCAGGTAGCGAGAGGCTGAAGACGCCCTTCTCGCCGGCGCCGGGGACGACTGCCGTCACTTGGTCGGTCGATCCCAGGTTCAGCGCGAAGGTTGCCCGCAGGTCGCCCGACTGGTCCTCCTTGCGGGAGTTGGTGACCGTGGACAGCACCTCGAAGTAACCGCCGCGCTTCGGCACCATCACGGTCCGGCTGAGGCGCACACCCTCCTTCAGGTCCGCGCTCATCTCAAGCGCCCTGCAGTCGTCCGTCTCCTCCGGCGGCTTAGCCTTGTAGCTCTCCGCCCAGCCGGGGCCCTGGAATCCGCCCTGCCAGGACTCCGCATAGCCGCCGGTCGCCGGGTAGCCCGGGTCCTCCGGCATCCCCAGCGAGAACAGGTTCGGCCCGTTGTCGGAGCTGCGCAGGCTCAGGATCCGTCCGCCGAGCCCGGGGACGACCTCAAGCTTCACGCCCTCGCTGGAGATCGGCACAACCTCGAAGGACCCGCTCTTGCGTGAGATGCGTTCCTTGAAGGCCGCCGGGCTGGAGCCGCCTTCACTGAGGGCCGTCAGCCCGCTGGAGGCGGCGACCGAGAAGAAGCGGTCGAAGCGCTTGGCCCAGGTTGGGTCAAGGTCGGCTTCGTAGCGTCCCTTGCGGAACTCGTATGGGCTGGTGGTGGCGCGAGCGGTGCGCTCAAGGATCGCCCAGTCCGGACTCAGGCGGGCAGTGCGTACACGCTGCAGCACCTTCGGCTCCTGAGCGACTGCAGCTTCGGCTTCGTCCCAGAGCTTGTCCGCCTGGGCCAGAAGCTCGTCAGTGAGATAGGCTGCGCCGGGGCCCTCCCAGATGTGCATGTGGAGGTTCTCTTTGGCCACCTTGTCATGCAGCAAGTCGATGTAGCGGCGAATTGGGCCGGCGGCCCTCCCGTAGACGCCCTCGAGGAACTCGTCCATCGCTGCGTTCTCGTCGTAGTCCGGGTTCCACAGGAACTTGGCCATCATGTAGCCGCCCAGCGACGAAAGCTCGCCCTGGTAGGAGGTGTGGTTGTCCTCCTCAAAGATCCCGGTCACGTGGTTCTGGACGAAGAAGCGGATGTTGTCGTCCAGCACTCGCAGGTTGGGGAAGGGCACCAGATAGTTGGCAAAGGAGGTCGTGTAGTCCCAGACCCACAGCCGGTTGCAGACCTTCGCCCAGTCGGCGATGTCCTTGCGGAAGGAGGCATTCTGCGCACTGTCGCAGGTTCCCAGGGGATGCGAGAAGCAGCACTCGATGCTGCACAATCGCACGATGACATTCGGTCGCGGACGGACCGTGGCCGGTGCCTTCCGGGTGTACTGGTAGGCGAGGGTGTCGATGACCTTGCCGGGGAACTCGTCCTTCACGGCGTCGGCGATCTGGTTGACGAACTCGATCAGCGGGCCCGACTCCGAACCCTCGCGCTTCACGATGGCCTGGCACCTGTCGCACTGGCACGGGTATCCGGTGTCATTCTGCGAAACCGAGAACACCATCGCGTCGGGGTTCGCCCGCATGCGCCTGCGGATCTCCTCGGTGGCGATCCGCACCACGTCGGGGTTCGTCAGGCAGAGCTGGTAGTAGCCCTTCATGCGCTTGCCGTTGATCAGCGAGAAGTACTCGGGGTGCTGGTCGTAGTACTTGTTCGGCGGCACGAGCTCGTTGAAGGTGTGGACGAAGCCGACGTAAGTGACCTTGCCGCCGTGCTTCTTCGCCAGCGTGGAGGCCTGGCTGTTCACGCGGTTCCTCGCGCACCAGTCACCATCGAAGCAGTCCTTGACGAAGGGCTCGCGGTACTCGAGTGCGGGCTTCTGCATCTCGTCGAGCGGGCCGACCGTCAGGTGACTCTGCTTCGGAATGCGGCTCACTGTGGGAGTGAACCACCGGCAGCCGAAGTGGTCCTCCAGGAGGTCGTACACGCCATACAGGTTCCCGCGCAGGTTCCCGCCGGCAATCACCAGGTGCGGGCCGACGGTCCGCAGTACGTAGCCCTCGTCACCGAGGTCCTTGAGCGGAACCTGGACGCCTATCCGGTCGAGGTGAGCATTGCTGCCCAGCAGGATCTCATGCGCAGACGACGGGGTCTTGTCCGAGACCACCGGCAGCGTCGCGCCGGTGATCTCCTTGAGCCAGTGCTGCAGTTCCTCCGCCGCGTAACGGGTAGAGGCGCTGGCATCGTCGGCCAGTACGATCTGGAAGTCTGAGCGGCCGTCCTCGGCCAGGATCAGGGGTTCGGCCTGTAGAAGACCGGGCAACAAGAGCAAGGGCAGCAACAGCAGTCGGGTGACGGCGGACATGGGATAGACCTCCGAGATGCGACTTGTGTTGTGCGCGCTTCTGCCAGGTTGTCAGTGACACGGCTGTTGATGCCCCGGGGACTACTTCACTCGCAGTATCGTGGCCTCCAGAGGCTGGAGCGTGAGTTCGTTGCCTTCGAGCTTCGTGGCCCGGCGCAGGTCCTGGATGCTGCGGACGGCCTGGCCGTCGACGCTCAGACGCACCTTCTGCGGCGTGCCCCACAGATTCACGATAGAGACCAGTGTGCCCTCCGCGTCGCGGGCTGAACGGTACTCCACAGCCCAGGGCGCCCGTCCTGCGGCATCGGTTACGGTCAGTGGCCGCCGGAGGCCTTCTGCCTGCATCTCCTTCAGGAACCTCGCCCACAGCTCGCGAGCAGTCAGGTTGCCGGGGAACTGCACCACAGCAGTTTCGGCCAGGTGCAGGGCCCGGGGCCGATTGTACTCGTCGCGCCCGCACACTGGCTCCTCGCCGATCACCCAGAGCTTGCCGCCGCCAAGGCAGTAGGCGGAAATCGCTGCGGCCAGCGAGTCAGGTGCGTGCTTGAGGGCCGGGGCGATCACTGCCCGGAAGGCCTTCAGTCGTCCTGCCGCCGCCTGCTGCTCAGAGACAAAGCGCACCGGAACTCCGCAGGCGTTGAGCGCCTCATAGGCCTTCATCATGGCCCCGTAAGCAGTGTCCGACCAGAGCTGCGCGGTCATGCTATACAGGATCGCGACCGGAGTGCGAGCCCTCTGAAGCTTGACCACCTCCGGCGCGAGCCGCTGAAGGTCGAGGCCGACCCGTCCGACCGCCACCACGTTCTCCGGCCGATGCAGGATGCTGCCTTCGAAGTCATGCGTCCGGTCGTAGGTGCGCTCCCAGACCCAGATCATGCTGGCGCCGCGACCGTGGATTGCTCCCTGCCAGAGGGCGAAGTCGGTGTGCTGCGGCGGGATGAGCCGCTGCTCGCGGTCCACAATGATGTGGTCCTCGGTGTTGATCACCGGCACCTTCCGCATGGATCGCTGCAGGTCGTAGTACACGTTCTGCGCCATCCAGTTCGCGGCGTACTGGTCGCCGAACCCGGAGAACATGTTCCAGCAGTCGTTCCCGTTGAGATCGCCCATCCAGGCGAACTGCTCGGGGTCGCAGCCCCAGGCCAGGTTCTGGCGGTTCGAGGGCACGCACATCACCTTGGCATGGGCCAGAGTGCCGGGACGGGTGGCATGCACCACGTCGGCCATGAACCGGTGGTACCCGGAGAACTCGAGCATGTTGAAGCGGGCCATCTCGTAGCGCAGGGGCGTCATGTCGGCTTCGCGAGGCAGGCCGTTTGTGGGCAGTATCGGCACCGAGGCGAAGTCGGCATAGGTTGTCCCCCAGGCGGCATTGAGCTTGTCGATGGTCCCGAACTTGCCGCGCAGGTAGTCGGTGAACTCCGCCCGGCGGAAGGGGTCATCCTGCCAGTCTGTGTAGACCGGCTCGTTGCTCAGGCAGACGCTGTGCAGTGCCGGACTCGCCTTGATGGCGTTGAGGGAGGTCTCCAGGTGGGTCCTGAAGATCTGCCGGGCCTGGGGCGCATCGACGGCGACCCTGAAGAAGCCGCCACCACCCTTCTGCAGGTCGGGCCACTTGGCAAGCGCCCAACCGGGGAAGTAGTGCGGCGAGGCCAGCCAGCAGATCATCACGTTGTTCTTCTCCGCCAGGTCCAGAGCCTTACCCACGAAGTCGCGCATTGGCTCGTCAGTAACGACGCCCTCCGCGGGTAGGGTCGAGTTCGGCCCGCGCTCGATCTGGATGATGTTGACGCCGAGATCGGGGAACTTCGGCAGGTCGCGCACCACAGAATTGAAGTGCCCGTAGCCCGTGAAGAACACCGGCCTGCGCTCGTGCCGGCCGGTTGTGGGGATCACCGTGTCGGCCCAGAAGGCGCCATCCTTGACGTCTACCTTGCTGGTCACGAAGCGCGGGACGAGGAGTGGCTTCGCGGTTCCCGCCAGGTAGGCCCGCAGTGTGCGCTCCGTATCCTTGAGGCTCTGGTCGAGGACGGCCAGCACATGCTGCGCACGCTCCGGACGACCATGGGCGAGGTCATCCAGGGCGTAACCTACGAAGTCCTGGGCGACGGCGAGAGCAACGCGCTCGTAGTCGGTCGCAAGGCCCTTCGCCTCCACCTGGCGGGCGAGCTGCTCCACCTGGTTTGTCCGCTCCTTGAGCCGGGTCGCCTCCTCCGCCAGTTGGGTCTTGAGCCCGCTCACCTGCAGTGCCGCCTTCCCCACTGCTACCTGCCGCCCTGCACTATCCAACAGCCGTGCCTGCACCTGCGTCGTCGTCGCCGGGACCGTTCCGGGCGGCATGTGCGAGGACAGTTGCACGATGCCTTCCGTGCCCGCCGGAAGCGACGCAGTGGTGAGAACGCTTGGCCTGCCCTTCGCATCGAGGGCTGCGAACTCAACTGTCGCCTGCTGCGTCAGGGGAGCCCCGAGAACCGCCACCGCTTTGAGGTCCACGAACTCGTCCGTGTAGGCCACGGGCTTTGCAGGTAGCACGGCAAGACTCCGTGTCCCACTGAGCAGTGCGGTGATGTAGGCGGACGGGTCCTTGACCTTCCCGATGCCGGAGGTGAGCTCGACGTATCCGCGCCGTCCACTGCCGTCGTTGTCATTCACCAGCACATTGAGCCCCAGCACCGGAGTGCCTGCACCCGCGGGGACACCGATTGCCGCCCAGGGCACTGCTGCCTCGTAGACCGTCTCCGTGCCGGTGCGCTTGACTGCCAGGGTGAGTGCCTTCGATTGGTCGCCCAGTCCCTGCGCCGGCTGCCAGCACTGGACGCGCGACTTGCCGTCGTTGTCCAGCACGAAGCTGTACTCACTGTCATGCGGGCCATAGCCGCCCGGTGTGCGCTCGTGACGCGGGTCGAAACTCACCTGGAGACCATCGATGGTCCAGGCAAGCGCCTCGGGCGGCGCCCAGTGCACATCGTCGCGTACCGTGATACCCAGGTACAGGTTCCTGGCGTCGGCGGCTGTTCGCAGCGTCGCGCTGAGGTCGTTGTCATCCTTGCGGTCGATCATGACGACCCCTGCATCCTGGGGCATGCGAGTAGCAGTCGCCTCGGCGGGCCAGTCGGACAGGTCGCCGTCAATCCGGGGAGTGCGCTCCACCGGGGTCATCAGAAGGTAGCCCCGGCGCAGGGCCTCACCCGGCGTGAGCGTCTTGAGGTGTGGCTCCAGCCCCAGCGGGTTCACCTCCTGGAAGCTCACGTCGTCGACCCACAGGGCCTCGGTCTCGCTGTCGACGTTGATCCGCAGCTCGAAGTCCGTGGGCTCCTCCGGCGCGGTCCAGCGCAACTCGACGGGCGTCCAGTCGAAGGTCCCCGTCGGCAGCCCTCGGCGAGCCTTCCATTCCGGGCCACCACCGAACCAGACGACGCCCACCTTCGTGCCCTTCGCCCACAGCCGGATCAGGTACTGCGAGCCCGGCGTGATGCCCTTGACCACCTGAGACAGCCCACCGTAGACGTTAGGTGCGTGAGGAAGCTCGCTGTGGAATCGCGCGCTGCGCTGCCCGGAGTGAGCCACGCTCTCGTCAAGGGTGACAGTCGCCCTCGTCGGATCAGTTGCGACCCAGTGCCAGGCCTCGAATCTGCTTGCGACCTCGAAGTCGTCGTTCGCCACAAGGTTCGGGCCAAGGCTCTCCGCCTGTGCCGGAATCCACAGAGCGAGGCCGGCCAGGGCCAGCAGGACAGTCATGCACAAGGTCCGAGGCGTGGGGGCCATGTGGTTCATCTCCCTTGGTTGGTCACGGCAAAGTGGTCTCGGCAGCCCTCAGTACCGGGCCTCGATTGTCAGTTCTCCCTGCGGCTTGCTGATGCGCACGGTCTCCCGTGCGGCGTCGAAGTCCGTGTGTGCCTGACCGTTGACCGTGACGGACTGCATCCGCTTGCCCTCCGGGTGGCGCAGGCGGATCACCACAGCCTCCGGGGCTTCGCGGGTAGGCACGCTAACGGTCGCCCAGATAAGGCCCTGCGCCACCTTGGAGGTGATTTGGTAGCTGACAGGTCCGAAGCGGGTCGGAGCCTTCTGCACGGAGAGGCTCTGTCCGTCGCCGAACCAGTTGCCTGTCACGCAGGGCGCGAGCCAGAGCTCCTTGCCATGCTCGAGGACGAGCATCATGCGCGACTGCGACAGGAAGGAGCCTGTCTCGTGGGTCTTGTTCCAGGCCCCGCGGTTGTGGAAGTGCTCCCAGAAGGTCATGTTCTCCGGGTTCAGCAGACTGGGCATGGCGTTGAAGTAGGCCCGCAGGAAGGGCTTGACCTCATCTCGCATCGCGTAGATTTCGGCCGTGCGACCGTAGTAGGGCTGGATCTTGGCGAAGCCGCCCAGGTTGAACCAGTCGGCATGGTTGCGGGCTTCGTCGTAGTCGCCCATGCCCGTGCGGAGCATCCAGTAGTCTTCGAGGTAGTCGAGCATCCGCGTGGTCTCGGCGCCCTGCGGGTCCATTACACCCAGCCACGGCAGGTGATGGGGGCCAATCTCCACATCGGCTGCCCAGGAGCGAGCGCCGTCGGCGCCAGGGTAGTATTCCTCGACCTTGCCGGGAGCCTCAAGCATGGTAGCCGGAGCCGGGATCCAGTCGCCGGAGGGCGATTCGAGGACCGGGAGACGTCCCTGCGCCCAGTGATAGGCACGCAGCAGCTCG
>JBDKVB010000102.1 GCA_039679385.1 Armatimonadia bacterium
AAGTCGATGATCACGGCCTGACTTGTGCTCGCCAGGAGCAAGAGTAGAACCACGATCAGAAGCGTCTTTGCACGCCCCATCGCCAACTCCTCCTCGGACGCATTCGGCCCCATGGTCTGCATCTACAGTTCCCCGCGTTCGGTTTGGCGGTCCGTCTGTCGAAGGTCACCTCCCTGTTTTGTGCTGACTGTCTTCATGATAGCGACGGCCCTGCGAAGGAGGCTCTCGCTAGAGTGAAGACTTCCTGAAGGCTTGGTAACGAGTCTGCAGGGCAAGGCGGCGTGTGCTTAGGGCTTCACCTGGCAAAGGCAGGAGCGCCGGAGTGCACGGCGAATCCAGTGGCCAAACCTGCTGTGACGACCGACGGAAGGGTGGCAGCATGGGCGCGTGCGTTGACCGTTCGGATTGGTCGCGGGGAGACTCTCGGCGATGGCGGAGAACCTGCGGTCTCGTGCCTCTGGTCGCGGTGGTGCTCCTTCTGGCGGCGGGCGATTCTGCTGCAGATATCCTCTTCCGGGACAGGTTCAGCGGCCCGCGCCTGGGGGACCAGTGGGTCAAGACCAAGGCAGGAGACTTCGCCGAAGAGACGGTCGAGGTCGATGGCGGACGGTTGAGGCTGGCGGCCTCGACCCTGGGCACGGACGATCGCACGGTGAAGTACCACGGGGTGCGGACTCGCGAGGCGATTGCGGCCCTGGAGCGGCGGATGAGGCTGGAGGTGGACTTGGACTGGGGAAGCCAGGCCAATGGCTGCTACATGACCTGCGGCTTGTACCTGTGCCCGACGGCTGCCCAGAACCCCCGAGACGAGCCGGACTGGCTGCGCGTGGAGTACGTGGGTGTTCCGCCGGGGCTCAAGGCACGCTGCCAGGTGACGATATGCACCGCAGGTCAGCCCCGCGACCTGTACACCGAGGGCTGGCCGGAGAAGCGAGAAGGACGGACGATTGGCCGCCAGAGACTGCGGATCGAGCTCTGCGGCCAGACGCTACGGCTGGAGGAAAACGGCATCCTCCTGTGCGGGGCCTCAGAGGTGAAGCTGCGGTTCACCAGGGCCTACGTATACCTGCAGCAATCCTCCCACAGCAACTATCCCCTGCGGGAAGTCTTCTTCGACAACCTCCGTATTGATCAGGACCCGAGGCCTACGGCCCCGGCACCCGAGTGAATCCCTGGGCAGTGGGTGTCGGGGACGCTAAGGACACGGGCTATCGCTTCGTCACCGTCCACAGGCCGGCAGGGCCGGTGAACCAGGCTGCGCCCTCCTCGGCGGACACCTTGGCCTCGGGGAACACAGAGGCCACGGCGGGCTGTGCACGCCAGGTGCCCGGAGCAAGATCGGTCACCAGGACCTGGACGAGACCTGTGCCCGGGACGGTGAAGCGAAGGCTTGCGTCGCTGCGGGCGGCATCGGTGCGGAAGAGGACGACCCGCGAGCCGTCACCCTCACCAATCTGACAGCCCACGACGCCCTCACCCTCGATGCGGCGGACGGGTAGTGACTTGCCGCTGAGCCGGTCGGTCACCTGCATCACATTCAGGAAGTGGTTTTCGGCTGCGGGTGCCCTCGGGCTGACCTCAAGACGCCAGGCCCCAGCCTCCTGGGAGGACTTGCGCAACTGCTCCTCGGGGACATCGTTGGCGAAGTTCTGACCGAAGACCCAGAACTCCTTGCCCGGACCGCCAACCTTGGAGAGCTCGAGGTCCTGGGGCTCCGGGAGCAGCACGGTGAGGTTCAGGCGGCCTCGGCTGTCGAACTCCGTGCGGTCGATGACGGCGGTTGAGCCGGAGACCTGCGGCTCTTCGAGGGAGTGCAGCAGCCAGTACTTGCGGAAGGAAGGATCGGCACTGACAACGCGATCGTATACCACCAGCGCTGCAGGAACGTCGGCCTGGCGTAGGTTCAGGAAGACGAAGGAGCGGACAACCTGCTTGACCTTGCCCGAGTAGGCGGAGGTAAGGTCGCCCTTGAGGTAGGTGTACGCGGGGCTCTGTGCGTCGGGTCCGAAGCCATGGGCCAGGACCTCGCCGGTCTTGTAGCCCTTCGCCGGGTCGAGCAGGGCCTCCAGAGTCGGCGGCTCTGAGCGACTGTTCGGGAGGCGCTGTCCACCGTCATTGCCCCAGTCCGGGGAGGTGCTGAAAACCTCCCTCGGGTCGTACACCAGCAGACTGTTGTGGGCGATGGTGCGCCAGTAGTAGTTGCGGCAGTGAGGGCTGCCGTAGGCACCCGAGGAGCCCGAGTAGCGGCCGGTGTCGGCGGCGAGAGCGCCCTTATAGTAGAGCTGGAAGGCGCCGGCATCCATGTGCTGGTGGTTGGTGAAGTTGAACACGTTGACTTTCATCTCGGCGATGACGGAGTCCTCACCCCAGCCGGTGCGAGCGACCATCCAGCCGAAGGGGCCGCCGAAGTACCGTGACAGGGGCAGGTCGGTGGCAGGCTTCGGGGTCAGGTCCGGATCCCGCCAGAGGAGCTCGAAGATCGCTTCGCCGTCACCGATTCCGCCCTGGGCAAGCGCGTGACTGAGAGCGTAGCCGTCGCCATAGTAGCTGGCGGTCAGCAGTGCACCGACGCCGAAGCCCCAGGGCTTGCCCCGAGGAGCACTGTGGGAGAAGGTGTCGCCGGAGCGAAGGCGTTGACCGTCCGGACGAGTCGTGTACAGGTACAGGTAGGGCACGTACTGCTGCTGGGGATTGTAGACGTCTCCGGCGCCGAGACGGTCGAAGATCCACAGCGGGAAGGTGTCTGCGCTGTAGCGGTAGGGGCCATAGGAATCGCCCTGATGGTAGGCGTGACCCTCGTAGAGCCAGTTCCGGGCCGGCAGATGAGCGCGGAAGAAGCGCCCGGCAGCGAGACGGTACATCTCCGGGAACTCGTCGTAGATCGCGATCCCAGCCGAGATCATGTCGCGCATGATCATAGCCTCGGAGCTGTGACCAGTGACTGAGCCCTGGCGTGTCGGCGGGTAGCCGCACTCCTGCGTCTTGGCGAGGCGGACTAGCTCGGTGACGAACTGCTGCTTCGTGTCGTCATCGATCAGCGGGTAGAGCCAGTCGTAGACAATGGCTCCGGTGACCATGGCGCGTCCGGTGGCCCGGCAGGCGTCCTGCTTGTCGGCGAGTTGGGTCGCCTTGAGGTAGTCCAGGGCATCGGCGACGGTGGCGCGACCGAGACTCTCGTCACGGGTGACGAGGTACTGCAGCGCGTTCCACTCCAGCCGATGAGGTCGGCTCCTGGTAGCCAGGGACTTGAGCCGCTCGGTCACCGGCTGCAAGACCGGGTGCTCCAGGCGGGCCTTGAGGTTCGCCACGTGCTCCGACCGCAGATAGAGGCGTGGATGCTCGCTCGGAGGCACGGGTATGGAGACGCCATCGACGTCCATCCACTGGGCCTTGCCGGGAGCTGGCTCCCAGGCGCAGGCGCTCAGGGCACACAGGGCGGTCAGCCCGACGGACAGGCCCATCGTCAGGTTCATGGCTTACCCTCTTTCGGTCTCCTGCGGGTTGTGCGGAAGCGCGCTCAGCGAGCGGCTCTCTGGGCCACTTCCTCTGCCGAGAGCGCACGACGATAGATGCGGACGTCGTCGAGCAGGCCGGTGAAGAAGGCCGTGTGGTTGCGGTCGTAGTTGCCCAGACACAAGGTGCTCTGGTTGCCCATCACCGGGCCCGAGCGAGGCATCGAGCCGCACTCCTTGCCGTTCACGTACAGGCGTATCGTCTGCCCGTCGTAGGTGCCGGCGGCATGGACCCAGGTGCCCACCGGAAGGGGATCACCGGCGGCCAGGTGATGACTCCAGGGCGCGCTGGGAATAGCGAAGCAGAGCTTGCCGCCCGACAGGCCGAAGCGGAAGCCGCTGTCCCCGCCGTTGAAGACGTTGTTCACGAACCACTTGTCACTCTGGCCGGGTGCGTCGCAGCGGATCCAGGCTTCCACGGTCATCTCGTCGAGATCCTCGGTCATGGCCCCACGGGGGATCGCGACGCTTCCGCCACGGCAGGACAAGGCGCGACCGAAGCGGCCCGGCACCAGGGCAGCGTTCTCAATCAGACCTCCCCGGGCATGGCCGGACCAGTCGTCGGCGATGGTGCTGCCCTCGGGCTCATCGAAGGTCCACCAACCGATCACAGCCGGGTCCATGTCGGCCGGAGGTGTCAGGACACGGCGGCACTCGGCATCCGCCAGTTCGTAGCGTCGGAAGCCTGCATCGTAGGGCCCGAGACCGAGGTCCTGCGGGATGAGGTCAAGATGCGTCTTGGGCGAGGTGCAGAAGGCGTTGCGAGCGGCATCGAGGTAGCCGAAACCGTACTGGCGATGAGGAGCGATGTAGTGGCCCTCGCCGAACTCGTTCCAGTTGTCAAGGAGAACCAGGCGATGTCCGAGTTGGTCGGGTGGCACCGTTGCCATGAAGGCCTTGGCCCGCTCGCAGGCGACCTGGAAGTTGTCCGGAGTGAGCCGCCAGATCGAACTGGAAGGATGCCAGGGACGCGAGTCCCAGCCCATGGAGACGGTGACCAGATCGGGGATGATCCCCATCTTCTGCCGGTCCTTCCAGTAGCGCTCCTGCGCGTCGATCGACTCCTGCTGCGAGGGCTCGCCACCCACCGGCCAGCAATAGGCGAAGCTGTAGTCGAGGCCCTCGGCGGCCATTAGCTCCAGGGGCGCGGGCTGCGTGCCACGGTACTCGCCGAGGATGGTCAAGCCGGCGAAGCCTGCACGCTTGCAGACCTCGCGAGCTTTGTCGAGTGCCTGCTTGACGGCCTCGACGCTCCCCAGGTCGTTGATGAGGAACTCGGGCCGGTAGATGAAGAGCAGGGGCTTGTTGTCGATCTTCAGGTAGGAGGGGTTCTTGAAGTAGTTCTCGATCCAGTAGGGCAAGAGCGTGTTGAGGAAGTCGTCCTCAGAGGCGACGCCCGCCTGGCCCTTGCTCTGGTTCTCCCACATGATGGTGAACTTGAACTGCGAGCCGTAGCGGGAGTGGAACAGCCCGTCGTGGATGGCGTGCGATAGCATGGTCTGCACACCCTGGCCCTGGTTGCGGCGGTACCAGCAGTAGACGAAGTAGTTGATCCCGTGGTCGAGGGCCCATTTGACCTCCCAATCTGTGACCTCGGGATTCTCCTCGTCGTACCAGCCCAAGGCAGGCTCACGCTCCGGGAAGGGCACGATCTCCTGCCACCCACCGCCACGTGCCCCCTGCTTCCACAGCGGGCAGTAGTGAGCGCCGACCAGGTACTCGGTCTGCGGCGGCGCGGGAGCAGGAACGTAGTCTGCCTTCGTCGGCTCCACCGCGGCGGCGAAGGTGATGGGCGTCGTGGCAGTCAGCGGAGCCATCTGCGGCGCACCGGCACTGAGGCGGAGCTGACCGGAGACCGGCGCAGCCGCCTGGACCGACCAGGAGACCTCGCGCCTCTCGGCATGCGCCAGACTCACGGTCTGGGTTGCACCACTGAGGACCTGCAACCCTTCGGGGCCGTCGAGGCGGAGGGTAATGTCGGTTGCGGCGCCGCCAAGATTGCGGACCGTCGCCAGGATCTTGTTCGGCCGACCGGCACGAGGAATCACCTCGGCCGGGATGAAGTCGGTGACCGCAAGCTCGGGCGGTGCGTCCGCCGTCGCGGAGAGGCGCACGAAGTCAAGCTGAACCGACGTCGCCACTTCGGCGGGCAGGATGCCCAGGGCACGCAGATTCCCGCGCCCTTGCGAGGAGGCGCCGAGGTCGAAGACATAGGAGTGCAGGTTGCCGTCGGCGACAGGGGCAAACCGCACGCTCTTCAGACCGGAGTCGGTGACGGCGACGAGCTTGCCGACGGTGCCCTGGTCAGTGGCCATGCGCACTGCGACGTAGCGAAGGCCGCTGACCGGGAGGTTCAGGCGGCGGTTCAGCAGGATCGCGCTGCCTCCATGAGTCTGGCTCACGAGCTGGCCTTCGACGATGCGTGCCTCGTCAGACTGCAGCGCTTCCCAGCCCTGAGCGGAGGCAGCAAACTCGAAGCGGGCCTCGGAGGTCTGAGCCAGGGCAGGGAACTCGCGCAGACCGTACTGGTCGAGGAGGATGTCGGAGTCAGTGAGCGCCCGGGTGTAGAGCCGGAGGCCATCGAGGGTGCCCTTGAGACCGACCGGCCCCCACTTGTAGGGTAGGCCGACCAGGATTGGACTGCCGGTGTCTGAGACGCTACCGCGTCGCTGGGCGGTGTACTCCTGACCATCAACCCAGAGGGAGGCGGTCATCCCGTCCCAAGTGGCGATGAGGTGGTACCAGCGTCCGGCAACGGCCTTCGGACCTCTCACGCGAGGCTCCAGCGTGCCACCGGCGTTGACGAAGAAGGAGATCTGCCCGCCCTCGTTGGGTGGGTCGAGGCGGAGCAGGTATGCGCCGTCCTTGGCCACCAGATTGGCGTTGTCGCTGACGTCGGCGAACTTGACGCGCAACTCCACAGCGAAGGCACTCGTGACCTTCAGGTCACCGTCGCCGGGGATCTGGAGGCCGCCGTCACCAGCCAACTCCAGGCCGCCACCTTCGTACCCGGCGACCGCCTGGGCCTTCACGACCTGCGCTGCATGGCCATGACCGGACGCGTCCTCACCGGCACTCGCGAGGCTGTCGAAGGAGTAGGAAGCAGCCGGCCCAGCATCTCCGACTGCCTCGGCTGCCGTCAGTCCCAGCAGGGGAACCACCGTCAACAACGCAACACCTACCGCAGGCAGAAAGAGCGCAGGCATCTTGACCTCCGTCGTGCGAAAGGGCCGAGTTGGTGAGACGCGTTCCAGGTGACGCCGGCTTGGCTACTCGTACGTGAACACGGCACTTGCCTTGCAGTCCGTATCGGCGGTGACGCGGACCCAATGAGCGCTGTAGCCCTCGGGGAAGACGTGGGTGACCGTCTCACCCGGGGGGATGCGGTAGGTTGCATAGCGGCACCACTGCTCGTGGTCGATGTCGACCTCGACGGCGAAGGCTACCTCGTGGTCCGCATCGTGCGACAGCTCCATTTGCTTGTGATCGTAGCCGGTCATGAGGTAAGGGTCGGAAGGCTGCTGGGCCTTCACCGGGGTGTTGAGCCATGGGCCGCCCTTGCCCACCGGCCTGCCAAGCTGCCACAGGTCGTCGAAGGCACCGAACCAGAGCCCGAGTTGCCCGTCCTCGCCGGAGAGGCAGTGCCCGTCAGGGCAGACCGGTCCGCGAGTGCCGCACAGAACCATCAGCCCGCGCCAGGTGCAGAAGTCGGCGATCTGACGACCGTGGCTGCACACCGGCTTGATCAGCGGCAGGCCATGATCGCGCGGCATCTCGTAGAGCGTCCCGTGGATATTCATCAGGTAACGCTCGGACACACACTCCCGGATTCCTCGCGGCCAGCCCCAGGCGAAGGGCTGATCATACCGGGCATCTCCTTTCGGGAGCCGGTAGCGACGGCCGTCCTGGATCATGATGACCGAGGCGGCATCGACCTCGAAGTCGCGCTGGACCCGAGCGACCTGAAGCACCTCGACGGAGCGGTCCTCGTCGGGCCTGACGAAGTGCAGGTCCTTGTCGACCTCCCAGTACCCGCGGTCGGTGACCTGGCCCCAGGCATCAGTGGTTCGGGCCACGAACTGGAGGTTCCGGTTATAGCGCGCCGGCCGAAGGATCCCGGCGACGACGGGCGCCTGGTCCTCGACGCGTGCCAGACCGGCGAAGATCTCCGGGCGGTCCTGGGTGGTATCGCGCGGCGAAGTCTGGTGGAGATAGGCGGTCGCCACGCAGTCACGGTCGGCCTTGAGACGCAGCCAGGCGGCGTCGAAGTCGGCCGGAAGTACCTTCCCCACATAGCCATGAGCGGGCACCGGAACTCGCTCGTACTCGCTCCAGGCCCCGTCGCCGGAGCGGTCGATCTCGAGGGTGAAAGTGACCGTCTCGTCGGAGTCGTGGGCCAGGTGCAGTACACGGCGGTCGAAGCCCTTGACGAGGAAGGGGTCTGAGGGTACGCCCGCCTGCACCGCATCCTGACGCCAGGGACCGCCCCAGCCGGAACGAGGACCAAAGCTGCGCAGACCCTCCACCGAGCCGAACCAGAGGTTCGACTGCGACTGTCCCAGCATGGGGTTCTGCATGATCGAGGCGTCATCGGCGGCGAGGACCAGCCGCCCGTTCCAGTCGCAGAAGTCGGGGATGTAGCGCAGGTGGCTGGCGATCGGGGACAGCCCACCGGTGTTGGCAGCGCTGAAGGTCGGTGGGAAGTTGTAGAACATGCCGTGCATGTCCATCATCCAGCGACCCTGACCGACCTCTCGGATGCGCGGCCACTCGGTGTACCAGCCATGGCGCGGGTCATAGGTGTGCGTCGCCTTCGGGAGGCGGAAGCGCTGCCACCGGCCACCATCGAGGAGCATCAGCAGCACCGATCGGCGATCCCAGCCGACACTCCAGAGGGGCGACTGGTCATCCGGTGCGCCGAGGAGCCCGCCAGGACCGGTGACCTCGGTGAACTGCCGCCGCTCGACGACGCGCCAGGTGGTCCCGTCCCATTCGGCCAGTACACCAGCGTCCTCCGGGCTCTTGACGGGCGCCTCAGCGAGGTAGGTGTACTGCTTGTTGTAGGCCGCCGACTCGCCGTTGTTGGACATCACCAGCCGGCCCTGGGAAGTGTAGCCGCCCTTCGCGTGCCAGCCGGGAACGGGCTTCTCGAAGAGCCGAGTAACCGCCAGCGTCTGGACGTCGACCTCGTAGATCGCGCCCTCCATGTCGATGAGGTAGACCTTGTTGGCCGGGTCGGTCAGGTGCCGGGCAACGGCCGTCATACGACCCACGAGGACGTTCACATCGCAGGCCCGCACCTTGCCCTCGCTGTCGATGAAGTAGGGGCCCATGACGAGCTGGTTGGATTCGCGGTGGATCATCCGCCCGGCGTGAGTTCCGCCGACACTCTCGGGCCGGATCTCAAGGCTCATGTCGGGGCTGATCGCGTAGAGCTTGTCGGAGCCTCCCCGGATCTCGTGGGGTGGATAGGTCATCATCCACAGCTTCCCGGCCCAGGGAACGACGGCACCGATTCCGACCTCGCCGCTGCCACTGAAGACGGCGAGATGCGGGTAGATACCGCTGATCTGCAACGGCGGCTGGACACCATCGGAAGCAAGGCCTGCCGACATGATTGAGGACACCACAAGGATCCCTCCAAGGGACAGCCCGGGCATAGGTGACCCTCCCCAGGGCGTAGAGGTTGGTCAGTCGATGGGCTAGCCTCCGGCGCGTGGCCGGAGGAACTCGCACCGAAGCTGCAGGGCTGGATCAGAAGGCGCACGCAGCCGGACCTCACGGCCATCTTCGCGGACGACGCGGAAGGTACCTTCCCCCTCCCGCCGCACTGAGCGAAGTCCTGTGGTCTGCCCCGGTCGCAGGGGCAAGAGCAAGGTCGCAAAGGTGATCTGTCCCGCACCCGAACGCGAGTGGCAGACCGTCGTCGCCGGGAACGGCTTGTCGATGACCCGCCAGCCGAGAAGCTCGGGCTCCGTCTGGGCGCTCACTGCGCGGACGGTCAGGCCGTCGGTGGTCAGCGGCACAAGCTGCAGGTTCGGCTGTCGTGGGTCGGCCGTGCGCATCGAGAAGTGGTCCTCGCCTAGCTTCACCTGCAGGCTGTCGAGGTGCCAGCGGACCTCGTAGTTGTGAGGCTTGCCGTCCTTGCTCACCAGTGTGTCGACGACCAGGAAGAGGTCCGGCTTGAGGAAGAGGACACGCCGATGGTGTCGGGCCGGGTATCCCCATCCCTGGCGGAAGTCGCTGCCCTCACTATAGGGATAGGAGTTTGAGGGACCGGGGAGACCGTAGGCCTCATCGTACACGCCCGCCGCGTAGTCATAGGCGGGCTTGGTCTTCCAGCGGACGTCGGTCAGCGGCTGATAGGGCATCTGCTCGGGCCTCGGGTTGGTATACCAGGCCCTGCGCTGCGGACGGTCGTCGACGAGCACGGTATTGTGGGAGAAGGTGTCGCTGCAGTACCGCTGATAGGGCGTGTCGGAGTAGTCCCAGCGGCCGGGGTCGAAGAGAATCTGGCGACCATAGGCCCAGAGCACCACGCTAAGCTTGTCCTGGTGCACATGGCGGTAGCCGACCGGGCCGAAGTTAAAACCCAGGTAGTTCGCGGTCGTGCTCCAGTCGGAGCGCATAGCCCCGGCTCCCGCATAGGGAAGGTAGACCGAAGTGTAGGCAGGCGCCTGACCGCGTGTCCCGCCGGAGGAGATCCAGGCGAAGTCGGAACGCTGCGGGAACAGCTCCGCGGCCTTCGCGAGAGGCCCGGTCACGTCGAGCGGGCGGTTGTCGTTGTAGGCCGGCATCCTGCGGTCGGGAGCCATGAGCTTGACCAAGTAGGTGTAGGGCTCCTCGGTGCTCGCAACGAGCTGCTCCAGCCCACTCTCCTTCTCGCGGCCGACCGCCACGGCCAGATCGCGCATGAGCAGGTAGTTCGAGAAGAACTGGTGGTAGCCCGGGCACAGCTCGATGCTCGAGCCATCGGGAAGGTAGCCGCGCTGCATGTCCGTCACGGCGACCTGGGCGGCGTGACTGCGCCAGTCAGCGGCCTCGGTGAACTCGGGGTACATCACGCCGGAGCTGTACAGTCCGGCCATCTCGAAGGTGAGCCAGTTCGAGGTCGCCGAGTGCTTCTCACGCAGGTACCGGGTCTGTTCGAGGGTCGACTTGAGGAACAGGACCAGGTCGTCGTCGGTGAAGGTCGGCGAGAGCAGGAAGTAGTTGAAGGCCTCAGGCCAGCCGCTGCGCATCCGGATGCCCGTGTGCATCGTGTTCCAGTAGCGCGTGTTCGAGCCGGGCGGCACCAGGCGCACCCAGCTTCGCAGCAGCTTGACCCACTCCGTCGCGGCGGGCTCCTCTCTGCCGGAGAACCAGTAGCCGGCCCCCAGCGCTCCCCAGAAGTACATTCGGCCCCAGTTCGCATGGTCGCCGTCGCGCTGCCAGTTGAGGTCACCGTCGGGGAGCCACCACGAAGGGTCGAACTCACCCGCACGATCACGGAGGCGTTGGGCCATCGCCAACCCGGCTGAACCGCTCTTCACCTTGCGGTCGATGGCATGGGCGTCGAACCACCAGAACTTGCCCGAACGGTGGCGGTAGTAGCCGGCCAACTCATGGCGCGCATGGGCGTAGTCCTTCTCGGCTACCGCAGCACGCACCGAGGCGAGCTGCGGCATATCGAGTCGGAAGGCGGCGAACAAGTCGGCGTCGGGCAGACGCTCGTCGAGGCCTGGCGCTGCTGCAGCCGACCGTGGCACGGCCAGCGCTGACAGCAGGACCAGGCAGCAAGCAAGCGCGATCCCTGCTCTCTCTCGCGGGGCGTCCGAACCGAGGCTTGTCATGGGCGCAACACCCTTACCTTCCGACGGCCGTCAACGCGTCTGGTTCGCCAAGCCGTCTCACCTGATCACTTCCCCGGCGGGGCCTGTATCCCCTTTCGCGGAAGGCCCTGAGGTCATGAGCGGCGAAGAGGAGAGGAGACTATTCCGTTCGTCTGTGAGGGAGATGAGACCATGCTCTACCGACCCTTTGGCAAGCTCTCCTGGGAAGTCTCGACTGTTGGTCTGGGGACCTGGAACATCGGGAACCAGTGGGGAGAGATTGATGAAGCCACCAGTTGTGCCACCGTCCGCGAGGCCTTCGATGCGGGCATCACACTCTTCGACACCGCAGAGTCCTATGGGATCCCGAACGGTCTCTCCGAGGAGCGTCTTGGCCGGGCACTGTCGGGCTTCCGGCACCAGATCGTGCTCGTGTCCAAGATCGGTCACTGGGGCCAGCGCACGGGCCAGATGGTGCCCAAGACGACCGTGGACATGATCCGCCTGTGCTGCCACGCCTCCCTGGGGAGACTGCGCACCGACTGGCTCGACGTTGAGCTGTGCCACGAGGGCGACATCGAGGACCCGTCGGTATACCTGGACGCCTTCGAGACCCTCAAGCAGGAGGGGCGAATCCGCGCCTACGGGATCTCGACCAACAGCCTGGAGGTCGTGAAGCGGTTCAACCTTCACGGCACCTGCTCGGTGGTGGAACTGGACTACTCACTGCTGAACCGGACCCCTGAGGCCGATCTTCTCCCCTACTGCGAGGAGCAAGGGATCGCGGTCCTGGTTCGCGGCCCGCTGGCACGGGGGCTGCTGTCCGGTCGGTACTCGGCGGACACGCGGTTCTAGGACGCCGTCAGCGGCGCCTGGCACCAGTCAGACTCGGGCCAGAAGGGCTTCGAGGCGCAGATCAGGCAGGTAGAGGGGCTGAAGTCGGTGGTGGAGGCTGGTGAGCCGATGGTCCGTGCGGCGCTGGGCTATGTCGTCTCCCATCCGGCAGCGCCCGTGGCGATTCCGGGAGCCAAGTCGCCGCAGCAGGCGCGGATGAATGCGGCTGCCGGGGAACGCCTCCTGACGGAGGAGGAGCGCACTCGTCTCGCTGCAGCGCTGGGCTAGTTAGCGGCCGGCAAAGCGCCCGAGCGTGCCTCTGGGGAACCGTCGCGCGTCAGGCCGGGGTGATCTTGCCCAGCACGCGTGGGCCTCGTGCGCCGGTGGCAGAGGGTACGTTCGACGGTCGACCCCGCAGCGTCTCCCAGGCCAGGAAGGCGAAGGCCATGGCTTCCTTGGCGTCGGCCGGGATTCCGAGCTGGTCACTGAGGATCAGCGGGATCCCGGCTGAAACGCCGATCGCGCCCAGCAGGGCCTGGTTGTGGATGCCACCACCGGAAGCCACGATCTCCCAGGGACCCTCGCGACCTCGCAGGACCTCGGCGATCGCGTGACCGGTCGCCTGACCGCAGGCCCGGGTGAGGGTCGCCAGCGTGTCGGCCGGAGACAGATGACCGGCTCGCGACAGGACCGCCGCCACGAAGGCCTCCCCGAACTGCTCCCGCCCGCAAGACTTGGGATAGGGTCGCGCGAAATACTCGTGGCCGAGGATCGAGGCCAGAAGCGCTCCGTCGACCGAACCGGTGGCGGCAAGGGCGCCGTCTTCATCATAGCCTCGGCCACCTGGGAAGAGACGCTGCACCGATAGGTCGAGGGGCATGTTCGCAGGACCGGTATCGAAGGCGATCACGTCCCCCAGGCGGCCCCGCGAGGGCAAGACAGTGAGGTTGGCGATGCCGCCCAGATTGAGGGCGACGCGGCCAAGGGAGTCGTCCGTGAGGAAGGAGTAGTCGAAGTAGGGCACCAAGGGCGCGCCCTGTCCACCGGCGGCCATGTCTCGGACGCGGAAGTCCGAGACCACGCACAGGCCGAGACGCTCGGCCACGACAGCGGGCTCGCCGATCTGGAGGGTCGCAGCCGGTCGGCCAGGGCCTCCAGGCTGCGGGAGATGCGCCACGGTGTGCCCGTGGCTTCCGATCGCCAGGACCTGATCGGCCTGCACACCTGCTTGCTGGAGGGCCGCCTTCGCCGCCTCCGAGAGACGTTCGCCGAGAGAGAAGCTGAGGCACGCCAGGTCAGCCGGCGAGCCCTTGCCGCTCGCCAGACAAAGCAACTCCTGCCTGAACCCCTGGTCATAGGGCTCGGAGACGAAGGCCAGCAGACGGATTCCTGGTCGCGGGTCTCTCGCGGTCAGACCGACTACCGCGGCGTCGATGCCGTCGGTGGAAGTCCCCGACATCAGTCCGACCAGAAGCTGCTCAGCGTCTGCCATCTCGTATCCCCGCGGGTGTGGGTGAGTTCGAAGCAGGCAAGGAGGGCAGGTTCCCTGTCGTCCTCGCCGCACCTTCGAGGGCAGTCGACGGAAGCCTGCGTCTGGTTGCGAGGTGAAGGTGACTGGAAGGGCAACGTCGAAGACGGCGGCGTTGTCGGCGTGAACTCTGGCTCTGGGCCTCCGGGGCCTTGGAGGAAGTTACGATGCAGGCACACGTCATCCTGGACAAGGACTACATCATCTCCGACGTTGACCCCCGCCTGTACGGGGGATTTGCCGAGCACCTGGGGCGTCACATCTACGAAGGCATCTACGAGCCCGACCACCCGACGGCCGACGAGCACGGCTTCCGCCGGGATGTCATTGAGATGGTCCGCGAGCTCAACATGCCGGTCATGCGCTACCCGGGCGGGAACTTCGTGTCCGGCTACAACTGGGAGGACGGCATCGGCCCACTGGACCAGCGACCGCGACGGCTGGACCTGGCCTGGAAGACCCTCGAGCCGAACACCTTCGGGACGAATGAGTTCGTGGACTGGTGCCGAGCGGTGAACTCGCAGCCGATGATCGCGGTCAACCTGGGGACCCGTGGCCCTGAGGAAGCGCGGAATATCGTGGAGTACTGCAACCACCCCAAAGGTTCGGCGTGGAGTGACCTGCGCCGCAAGCACGGCTGGGAAGAGCCCCATGGGGTGAAGCTGTGGTGCCTTGGCAACGAGCTCGACGGCCCGTGGCAGATGGGCCACAAGAGCGCGACGGAGTACGGTCGCGTCGCCTGCGAGGCTGCAAAGCTGATGAAGTGGACCGACCCGTCGATCCAGCTCGTGGCCTGCGGGTCGTCAGGTCGCGGGATGCCCACCTTCGGCGCCTGGGAGCTGGAGGTACTGGATCACACCTACGACCAGATCGACTACCTGTCGATCCATTCCTACTACGGCAACCGTGATGGCGACACGGCCAACTACCTCTCGAAGCCGGACGACATGGGAGAGTTCATTGAGGAGGTCGTGGCCTGCTGCGATGCTGCCGGAGCGCGGCGCAAGTCCCGCAAGCGTATCATGCTGTCCTTCGACGAATGGAACGTGTGGTTCCACTCCCATGACGCAACCAAGCCTGAGCCCTGGAGCGAGGCGCCACATCTGCTCGAGGACCGCTACACAATGGAGGACGCGCTGTGCGTCGGCGGGATGCTCATCTCGCTCATCAACCACTGCGACCGGGTGAAGATCGGCTGCCTCGCGCAGGTCGTGAACGTGATCGCGCCCATCATGACGGAGGAGGGTGGCCGAGCGTGGCGGCAGAGCATCTTCTACCCCTTCGCACAGGCGTCGAACCTCGGTCGAGGCACCGCTCTGCGAGCGCTGACGACCTCGCCGCTCTATGACTGCAAGGACCGCAAGGGCGTGCCGTACCTGAAGCTTGCGGCGGTCCTGGGGCCGGAAGGCGATGCGGTGACGCTCTTCTGCCTGAACCGCAACCTGACCGAGCCGATGGAGATGACGGTGGACCTGCGGGCCTTCGAGGGGCTGGAGCTGAAGAGCTGGACGGCCCTGCGGCACGATGACCTGCTCGCCAGCAACAGCGCCGATGCACCTCAGACGGTGGCACCGGCGGCCATGACCGGTGCAAGAGTGGATGGTGGGCAGCTCACTGCCTTGCTGCCAGCGGCCTCGTGGAACGTGCTGCAACTGGCAAAGTAAGGCTGCAACGAGGCTTGGGGAGACAAGCAGAAGGGCCGCGTCCGAGAGTGAATCGGGCGCGGCCCTTTGTGTGCGAAGAGGTGGCTGGATCTAGTGTGCAGCGGAACGCACCAGGCAGCGGCTTCCGAAGAAGAAGCTCTGCCCCGGCTTGAAGTTCAGCAAGGGCTGGTCGGCGAGAAGGACCGTGCAGCGACCGTTGCCCAAGATCTTGACGCTGTCGATCTCATAGGCACCATCGGGGGCACCACGCAGGAACAACTGTTGGCCACGTGCTCCGTCGCCCTCAGGCAGGCGGTCGGTGTCGAGCACCACGCTGAAGTGCTCTTGGTCGACGGATACCACTTTGCCCGTCACCGGGGGCTCCGACACGGCCTTCATCCCGTCCGCGTCGATGCTTGAACCATCGACCAGGCAGGCGGCGTTCTCCGTCGCACCTCGACTCAGGAAGGCGACACGACCGCGGAAGGTCAGCGAACCGCAGGTCGTCACGCCCTTGGCGCTCTCGAAGTCACCGACGACGATCAGGTCGTCGAAGCCCTCTCCCTGAACGCGGACACCTGCGACCTCTCCCCTCTCGGCCTTCGCAGACTCGGAGGATACCGTCAGCGGCTTTGCGCTGCCGTCGGCCGAGATGACACTGACGAAGGTGTTGCTCGGACCCTCACGACGCACCACCAGGAGGTGCAGGTCGCGGTTTTCCCAGGGGTTGCTGCGATTGCGCAGGCCTGGGGCTGTGAGGTGGAGCAGCTTCGTTCCGGTCTGCCCGAGCACGTGGACGGTGACACCCTTGCCGGCTTCGCTCCACTGCGCGACCGCGTCGGCGTCGCCGGCGGCGATCTGTTGGCTGCGGAGCCACTTCGCACCAGCGGTGTCGGTGGCAACTGCGCCTTCGAAGGGCTTCCAGTCTCCCTGCGGAGCGACGAAGTCCTTGCCGGCGCCATGGATCACGAAGTCATGGGTCTTGCCGCCCGTCACGCGGAAGACGTCGACCACGTAGCGCTTGCCGGGACCGTGGTCGATGAGAGACACCGAGCGCTCATAGCGAGTTGCGTCCGGGTAGACGGTCTTGGACTCACCCAGGGCGGTCTGGAAGGCCTCGCCGCTGGAGAAGCTGAGCAACTCGGCGCTGGTCCGCCGCTGGGGTTGGCCGTCAACCAGAACCAGATTGTGGGAGAGGGTGGAGTGGTTCCAGGTTGTGAACTCGTGGCGGGCACCAAGGTAGCCCTGGTCGCTGATGAGTTCGACACCGTTGTCGTAGTAGATGATGTTGAGCTTGTCATCGTGACCGTGACCGGAGCCATAGGCGCCCGACTTGAAGTACAGGCCGGCTGCGTCCTTGCCTGTGCCTGCCCGCAGAATCGCCCAACCTACGCCCGGACGCACCGTGCTCGCAGCGGATAGGTCGAGCGGCGTCTCCTTGCTCAGGTCGGCGTTGGGGTCGCGGCGGAAGAGCGCGTACTCGCCACCTGCCTCGCTGTACTTGCCCTCATACACCCAGGCGAGCACCCGCCGATTCTCCGGCGTGGGATACCAGAAGTAGTTGGTCTCGGCATGCTGCTTGGCCGGACGTGCGCCAGAAGCGCTGTCACTGAAGGGTATCCCGGTTCCGTCGGGCATGAGCACCCGCAGGGGCGCCAGGTAGATCTTGCGCAGGATCGGGTCGCTGAGCAGGTCGAGCTTGTCGTAGCGGTCCGCACCCGTATACTCCGGCGGGTCGGAGTAACCCTGAAGGACCTCCGGGCAGCCGTATAGCGGTCCCAGGGACATCTGCTCGTAGCTGAAGGTCCCGTCCTCCCAGTGGCCATCGCGCAGGAAGTACTTGCGGATGAAGCCGAGGAAGCCGTCGGGAGGACTGACGGCCCACTTGACGGCCTCGTGGTCACCAAGGATCGCCCCGAGCAGGGCGCCGCAGGTCATGGCATAGGGGCCGTCATTGATGCAGCAACCGGCCGGAGAGGTGGCCGTGAAGAGCCTGACCGCCTCGCGGAAAGCGCCGTTCTCGATCAGCACCTTGTCGGCGTCGCTGAGGCAGCCGCTGTTGTACAGGAGGTCATAGCAGGTGACCAGTTGGGTGAAGGTCTGGGCATCATGCAGCTTCCAGCCCGAGAGCTTGCCGGACTGGAGGTTGCTGTAGTCGCGGTAGAAGCGGTTCCAGTCGTGGGCTACGTAACCGGGGTAGACCTCGGCGAGCCGCCGCAGGACCTTGACGGCCTTCTCCGCGTAGGCGCGATCGCCGGTCAGGGCATAGTACTTGCCCAGGGCGCCCAGGGAGTCCAGCTTGCAGATGGCCTGGTAGCGAATCCGGCCGCTGATGCGGAAACGTTCACCCTTTTCGTTCTGGTAGAAGGTGTAGGTGACCCTCTTCCCGAGTGGATTGATGAGGGTCTCGCTACCGTTCTCCGGGTAGTCGGCGCTGGGAAGAACCAGCTCGCAACGTGTGCATTTGATCTGATGCGGAGGGAGGTCACGCCAGGCGTAGTCCCAGTTCGCGCCGCACTTGGGGCAGTTCAGCACCCGGATCGGCGTCAACTCGGGGATCCACTCCGCGATCTGGTCGTCCGGCAGTTGCATCCAGAACTCGGCCCGTCGCTTGAGGTCTGCCAGGACCGCCTGCGCCCAGGGGTACTTCTCGATGTTGGCCTTGGCCCGGGCGATGTCCGCCTCACGGTACAGCCCGCAAGGGTGCTTCACCTTAGCGGGCGGCTGAGGGGTCCTGTCATAGGCGTCCACAACACCCTCCTTGAAGGTGATGTCGTCGAAATAGCCGTCACCCGTCCCGCCTGAGTGACTGTAGGGCAGCACGGTGGCCTTGACGGCGTTCGGCGGGGATGGAAGCACGGCGCGCTTGTACTCCCACTTGCCCGAGTCAGGGCACCCAAGCGAGGACACGCCGTCGGGATCGATGCGCTTGCCGTCGGCATCCCAGAACTCCACATAGAAGGAGCAGGCCCTGCCCGGCGCACACAGGCACCACCATTCCACGGTGTAGTCGGTGTCCGGCTTCACCGGGATGAAGGGACTGCGGAGACCCTCGGCGTCGGTGGCGCTGTCGTCGAGGACGTGGAGGGACATCTTGCCGGTATGGGCCTGGGCAGTGGAGAGCTTGATGCCGGTTGAACCGGCTCGAAAGAGCGTCCAGCCCTCGGGGAGCGCACCGGCTGCGCCTTCCTCAAAGGAGGTCGTGTACAGCGGGGCCGTCTTGACGTCGGCACAGGAAGTCAGGCATAGCAACAGGGAGCAGAGGATCAGGCCCAGACAGCGGGCTACGAGCGTTCGCGACATGGAGGCCTCCTGGTCATTGCGTTTGCCGGGTATTCCCCACTCCCTGCAACCCGGCCTCCCGGCGGTTCTTGCGCAGGGCCCTCGTTGGTGACCCGTCTGGGAGGTTGGACGCGCGAGCAGGTGGAAGTGTTGCTAGGACTTGCAGCACGCCATCACCCTGGCTGAGGAGGCTCCGTCACCGGGCCTCTACTGTCTCGGCCGCCCTGGAGACGCCTCGTGCAGACATCTCAGGCTCTGTCGGTCGTCGTGGTCCTCTGCGCCCTGCTCGCCTGTGCCTCGTGTTCCGGTCAGGCCCTCCTCACGGCCTATCAGACCACACAGCCCCCTGCGCTTGACGGTGTGCTCACCGACCCCTGCTGGCAAGCGGCGGTGGTTAGTTCACCCTTCCTGTCTGCCTCGGGACAAGAACTTCCCGAAGCCCAGACAGAGGTGCGGGTGTGCTGGGACGACCAGACCCTCTACCTGGGGATCGAGGCGCGCGAACCCTACCTGGACCCGAAGCTGAACATGCTGCACCTGGTCAAGGCCGAGGCTACCGGTCGCGACGCCAGCGTGTTCTCCGAGGACTGCCTTGAGGTGTTCCTGCAGCCCGAGCCGGGGGCGTATTACCACTTCGCCACCAACTCGGGCACGGGACGCTACGAGGCCCGCAACCGTGACGCCGCCTGGAACGGCGACTGGCAGTGTGTGACCAGCCGGGGCATGGACCGGTGGACGGCGGAGATGGCGATTCCGCTCTCGTCGCTGAGCGCGAAGCCCTCCGGAGAGTGGCGCGCCAACTTCGCTCGCGAGCGCAGCGCGGTGAAGGAGCTCAGCACCTGGTGCGGCCTGCAGAACGATTTCCACGCGACGGAGGCCTACGGAAGGCTGCGCTTCGCGGAGTCTGGTCCGGCGCTGGGACCGGTGACTGTGGAGGCACGCGCCGGTGAGGTGACGCTTCGCAGCAACCTGCGTCCGTCAGCTACGGGTCGTGCGACTCTGGAGGCGCAGCTTCAGACAGGCGGCCAGACCGTCAGGGCCCAGACCCAGGCCTCCGGAAACGTGGCACTGCGACTGGCACCCCCGGCGACTGCAGCGACGGGTGAAGCGAAGCTCACGTACCGTCTGCTCCAGGACGGAGTCGCACTGCTGGAGTCCGCGCCGATGCAGACGTCCCTGGGTGGCGCCACGGCTGATCTCACACTTGGCTCGGCAGACGTGCGCGCCGAGGTTCTACTGAATGGCTCACCGGTGAAGGCCGGGGCTGAGGCCACGAAGCTGGCGCTGCGTCCGGGGCTGAACGTGCTGGCGCTGACGGCGGAGGCAACGGGGCCTCATCCAGGGCTGGAGCCTGAACTCCGCCTCGGGCAGCGCCCTTTGCCGTCGCGGTGGCTGACTCGCACACAGGCGCCGTCGGAAGATTGGACGCAGGCGGTTCCGGGCAAGGACTGGGCTCGCGCCTCGGAGGGAGAGCTCTGGCCAAAGGACCAGCCCGGTGTGCAGCGGCTGTGGGCCGTCTGTGCGATCTACCTTCCGCTCCAGGGCCCACAGTTGTTCCCGCGGACGGACACCTGCTACCTGCCGCGAGGTAGTCGCCAGTTCGTCCGGCTCAACCTGCACCTCCCGCCGGAGCTGCCGACGAACGGTTACTCGATGTTCGTGGAGGTTCCGGACTCGGTGCGCTGTGTGGCGCTCGACCCGCTGGGCTCGGTGACGCCGGGGATGACCTCGGAGCCGATCAGCGCTGAAGGTGGCGCGACCATGTCACGCTATCGGCTTCACTACTCGGGAGTGCCTGGCGACGGAATCGAGCTGTCCCTGCGTTGGGGTGATGAGAGCGGCGGGACGCTGGCATATCAGCCTTCCCTGCGCACCGGCGGGACTCACGACTGGCGTCACCTGACTGCAGAAGTCACCGCGCCTGCGGGGGCCGCTAACGTCCGGCCGCTGGTCATCAAGTGGCAGGACCGCGGGATCGTGGGCACGGCCTGGGTGGACAACGTGGTCTTCCGGGCGGCTGACGCGAAGCAGAACTTGCTCAAGATGGGCACGCTGGACGAGCCGACCTGGGGCAACCACGGAATGCTCAAACCCGAGGGGCCTGACGGGAGTCGCTGCATCAAGATAGTCTCGACGGCGGAGACCGCGAACCGGCAGCAGGCCCTGTGGGTGGACAACCAGGGGTCGGTGCCGGTCAAGGCAGGCCGCAAGTATGTCGTCGAGATGGATGTGCGTTGCGCGGACCTGCGCTCACCCAGTTCGCAGCCCCTGGTGGGGTTGCTGCTGGAGGCACCGGGAGACATGCCGCTAGGTGAGATGCCGATGTACACGTACTGCGAGGTCCTCGACGGGACCGTCACGGAGGTGCCCAGTCGCAGCCGCCTCGTGGTGCTCCCGGCCCTCAAGAACGTCCAGCCCGCGAGGGCGCGAATCTGCCCCTGCTACTACGGGTCGGTCTTCACCACGCCGGAGGTCGCAAAGGCCTTCGCCGACAACTGCCGGGCCTCCGGGATCACCTGGACCTACGGACGCTCGAGCAATGACGTCGTACCGCATCTGCTCCCGCAGGGCCACAAGGTCATCCTGAGCCTGCCCTGGGAGCCGTGGAGTGCTCCGCCGGGCGCCGCCGAGTGGCTTGAGCAACACCCCGAACTGCAGGCACGGGACTTCAGCGGCAAGCCGATGCTGCGGGCAATCTGCCCGACATGGTTCCTCGACGAGGGCAAGGAGCCCCTGGCGAAGCTGGAGGAATGGGTCCTCAGGCTAGTGAGTACAGAGAACTGCGCCGGGGTCGACTGGGACTTCGAGCAGTCCGTGCTCGACCCACCGACCTTCTGCACCTGCGACCGCTGCTTGAAGGAGTTCCGCCGGTATGGCAAACTCCCAGCGGAGGCGGTGCTGACGCCGCAGACCCTCCAGGGACAGTATCGGCGGCTGTGGACCGACTTCCGCTGTGAGCAGAACGCGCAGATGGTCGGGAAGCTGCGGGAGATGCTGCGCAAGGCGGACCGCCCCATCGAGTTCTCCATCTACTCGGGCTATCAGGGCGAGCGCACGCGTGAGCACTACGGCGTGGATTGGTTCCGCATGGCCCGGTTCATCGACCTCGCGATCGCCGGCTACAACGGGCACCGCGATGAGGTCTACAGCACGGTCGAAGCGCTGGGCAAGGTGCCCTTCATGGGCGGCGAGCTGTGGTACCTGTCCGACCGTGACAGCCGAAGTGGCGCACCTCGTATGGAGACCTGGCGGAACCGCATCCTCCGTCAGTACGTCGAGAGCGGCTGTCAGGGCTGCCTGATCTGGTGGCTGCCTCCAATGGAGGGTGGGGCGTTCTATGCTACCTCCGAGGCGACGGAGTTGATCGCCCGCTACGAGGATTATTTCGTGGCCACCCAACGCTGCGACGCGAGGGTCACGGTGACGGGGCTTCCCGAGACCGACTGGGCTGCCTTCGCCCACGGGGGGAAGACACTGGTGCTTCTGATGAACTTCCGGGGGGAGCAGGCAAGCGCTGAAGTGAGGTTTGGGGACGCGACGACGACCCGCTCGGTCGCGCCCTATGGCTGTGAGGTAGTGCTGCTGGAGGACGCCGAAGATTGAGGTCCTGCTGGATGGCTGTCGAGACCCCGTTCAAGGAGTGTACCTGCTGTTCTGCATCCTGGGAGAGCCTTTCGGCCTTCGTCCTGGATCCTGAGTTGACGCTTGAGGGCTACCAGCCCAGCTTTGCGAACCCCTTTGAGGGCTGGCTGCTCCTCACCCATGACACTCCGGGCTGCAGGACCACGCTGGCCGTGAAGACAGCGCATCTGCGTGACCTGTACGATGGGCCGGACTATGCGGAGCGACGCACGGGAACGCCTGGCTGCCCGCTACTTTGCATCAGAGAGAACCGGCTGGAAGAGTGTACGATGGACTGCGACATGGCGTGGGTGCGCCAGGTGATGCAGTACCTGCGACGGCACACCCTTCCCCCGCGTCTGGTCACGGAGGAGGCGCAGTAGGCCACCGATCGTGTGCTGCGGGGCGAGGCTGCTGTGCGCAGGCGGCTAGACCGGGTCGATGCCGTCGATGAGGCGTCGCATGATCTCATCGTCGGCTGCCTTCGCCTCGGCGTCGTAGGCCTCCTCGAGCTTCCTGACCAGCTCGCGGAACTCTTCGTTCTCCCCCATCAGCTCCTTCAGTCGGGTCCGGATCGCCTGAGCCGTCTCCTGCAGACCCGAAGTGTCCACCCGTATCCCGAGCAGTTGCGACGCCACACTGATTCCCCTCACGAGGCTTGGGGTATAGGTGGGAATCTCCAGGAGCGGATAGTGCGGGATGTCCACCACGAGGGAGTACATGTCGGCGTTGCGCTCACTGGCCCGCGTGATGAGGTAGGTAACGAAGCCGGCCGGTCCCTCGTAGTCGCTGAAGCTGACATTGAGAGAGGACATCCTGGCGCGCAGCTCCGGGCGTGAGACCGACGCATGTGCCCTGGGCTCCCGGGTGTGCGGGACCGCGGCTGCGACACTCCCCACGAAGACGATCGTGCGGACGCCGAAGGTCTCCACCACCTCGAGAAGGCAGTCGGCGAACTGACGCCAATGCAGGTGCGGCTCCTCACCCGAGAACAGCAGCAGGTTGTCCTCGGGCGCCGCGTAGAGCTCGTTCTTGCTGAAGGAGAGCTGACGCACCAGGCCGTTCTGGATCGCACAGTGGGGCCTGAGCAGGCCAGCCTGCTCCATGCCGCTGACCGCTCGCACCGTCGCGACCTCGCCGTCGGCGACCAGCGTCACCGGGCCCGACAGGATGGGGAGGTGCAACACCTGAAAGTCATTGGGGTCGATCTCGCCGATCTTGATGGCGGCGAGCTCGCGCCGGAAATGCTCCACGGTGCCCGTGGAGACGTGCCCGCCATCCATCCATCCGGTGAAGGCCAGCACCAGAGAGGGTGCCTCCATGGCCGGCCGGCTGCGCAGCTTCAGTTGCTCCATGCCCTATCACCTTTGGCCGTGCTCAGCGGCCGCATCCTCGCAGGATTACGACACTCGTCTGCTTCAGACCGATGACGCCGGGCTAGAGACCGGCCGTTGCCGTCTCGGTGGCAAGCGCCGCTCCTCGGCCGTCAAGCCGCTGCAAGGTCACTGCTCCGGTCAGGCTTGAGGAGAGGGTGAAGCGGTCTTCGCCTCCCCGGTGCTTCACGATCACCACCATCGTCTCCCCCGACTGCTGCATCGTAGCCTCAGCGACTGCCGCCTCGCCCCGGTGTGGCTCGATCACACTCACGTAGACGGTTCCCGGTCCCTTGCGGCGGTCGATGACGCAACTGTGAGTCTCTCCCCGAGAGGGGTCTTTGGCAAGGATCATCTCGGCGTCAGCGGGCTGCAGTTGCAGCACCGACAGCTTCCGGGGCCCCTCAGCAAACTCGACCCGGCAGAGGCCTGCGGGGACGTCACCGCGTCGCACCTCCGTCAGGTGGGCATACCCGCGAGCCGTGATGGGATTCTGCGCAAGCCGGCTGAGCGAGGCGCTGCTGCTCACCTGCCCCGGCCCGTGGAGAGCCAGGTCGTAAGTGTGCGGCTTGTCGGAGGATACGCGGAAGACGTCCAGGACGTAGTTGTCCACCAGGCACAGCGTCCGGTCGAGGAGGACGCCGGGATACGCGGTGTCGCAGGTCGCACGCGCGGCTTTGAAGACCGGACCAGAGTGGAACAGTCGGCAGACGCCATACACCCGCATATCGCCCGACTCTCCGGTCCAGATTCCGTTGGACATCGCCTGTGGAAGCTGGGCGACCTCGTCCACCGTCACCGTGTTGTGGGCGATGGTCTGGTTCGCCCAGGTCAGGTGCATGGGGTTGTCGTAGCCCCAGGAACCGGCGTCGGGGCACAGAACCTCATCGAGACCGTACAGGTCGATGCTAAGCCGGTCGGGATGGTCGTGACCGCTCCCGTAGGGCCCGAAGGCGAAGTTGACGCTGGTCGACTCCACGTCCAGTGGACGGTTGCGCAGGATCGCGAAGCCGCCAATCTGGAAGAGCGTGCAACCGGCCTCATGGCGTCCGCTGATTCCGATCCGCGCGTCCTTGCTCAGGTCATACTCGCCAGCCGGAACGTCCTTCGGGCTGTGCACAAGACTCCAGAAGTCGAGGCGGCGGCCGTCTCGTCCCTGCGTTTCGAAGCTACCGTTCTGGAGCACGTTGCGGCCGGTGGGGACCACTGTTACCTTCAGGTCATCCCAGAGGATCTCTCCGGCGCCGTCCTCAAGGAACACATGAAGGCGAACCTGACGGTACTGCCCGGCCTTGCCCTCGGGGTCCGGCGGAATCTGGGCCTTCACCGCCTGCCAGCCCTCGCCGTCCTTCACCCGGTTCGAGAAGAGGGTCTGGTCACCGAAGTTGCATCGCAGGTGCGCGCTGCCGCCTCCGGCCTTGAGCACCTTGACCCAGCCAGTCGCTTCGACCGCAGCGTCGACGGGAATGGTCACGTTGGCAACCAGGGCGCAGCGGCCACCGGCCTCGGTCTTGAGCTGGAAGGCGGCCTCACCATCGTGGGCATCACCGAAGACGACCTTGCCCTCGGACTTGCCTGAGGGCTGCCACAGGTCCCAGGGACCGGGGACCTTGCTGCCGAAGTTGCGCTCACGGCTAATGATCCAGGCGTACTTGGGGTCACCGTACTCCTGATAGGCCAACTCGTAGATCGGATGATAGGCCAGGGCGCGTGAGCCGGAGTCGCCGACGGCCGCCAGACTCCCGTTGGGGAAGGCGTAGTAGAAGGGCGCATCGAGGAAGGCGCGAATCGAGCGGTCACCCGCCGGTCCGTATTCCTCGTGCGGTGCGCTTCCCTCGAAGGGTCCCATCAGGCCGGGGAGCTTCGCGTGCCACAGGTCGATGCCGGAGTTCCTCGCCGCGACCATGATGGGCACCAGCGCTGAGGCCGTGTAGTAGGTATAGCCCATCGAGCGCTCCCAGTGGATGCCGTCGGAGAAGATCGAGTGGGTGAGCTGCTGCACGATCCCATACAGGTAGCCGCGACGGTCGGGGTCCCAGACGCCGTTGATGGCTTCTTCGATGAGCTCGCGGTCGCCGATCGCAAAGCCGCAAGAGGCGACGATCGTCAGCGCCCAACTACGCCAGTTGCTGGAGTTCATATGGCCGCAGCGATGGCCACACTCCCAGCCGAGGATTCGCAGCAGGTCGCGCTCGATCAGGCGGCTGTCGTCGGCGCTAACGAAAGGCGTTCCGGCGATGAGGTCATAGGCCATGGCAGCATCGATCGCCAGCGGACCCTCGCCAAGCGTGCTGTCGGTGAAGCGCCCTCGTGAAGGCGTTGTCTTGAGGGTCGGGCAGACGCGGGCGCAGGCAAGCAGAATCTCACGGCAGCGCTCTCCATACTTGCGCTCGCCGGTCAGGGCGTAGGCTTCGGCAAGAATCGCAGCGGTTGAGAAGTCGCCGCGTGTGGGCTGGCGAGACGCGTAGTCGGGCGAGCTGCGCAGGGCGTCCTCGGCCTGGCTGCGAATCAGGGTGACGACGGCCGTCGTGTAGGCATCGCCGGCAGCGAGGTCGGACTTGATGCGGGCGAGGTCGGCGGCTGTGCAGAAGACCCGTGGATGGTCGGGCAACTTGTCGGGAATCGGCACGCGGAGGATGTCACGGTAGGAAGGCAGGGCGGGCTTCGCCGCCTGCTCCGCAGCGGCAAGGGTCTGAGGCTTCGTGCTCTCGGGACCATCGGCGAAGCTAGCCATATGTGCTCCAAAGCCCAGGGCCAAGAAGCCCAGAAAGAGCGAAACTCGGGGTAGGTATGTCATTGCCAACCTGCCTTCGGTAGTTCGCGTAGGCCGCACCCAGTACCCTCGGCGAGATGGCCTGTCGCACACCAGTAATGCATGAGAATTCGTCGCCAGAGGGCCCTTACCCTTTGGGTATCGAAGAGGGCTCTGCAGGCTATGGGGAGGGACGGCTGAACCTCGGAGAGAAACTCAGGTCGAAGAGATCCGCTTCGCACACAGGCAGGCAGGAGGACCACTATGCGCACCAACCCCGTGAAGAAGACGCTGCGTGAGGGCGGCACGACGATCGGTACCTGGCTGGGACTACCGGACCCCTTCGTCGCCTACCACATGGCCGGAGTGGGATTCGACTGGCTCAACGTAGACCTGGAGCACAGCCCGATCAACATCGAGACGGCAGCCCTGATGTTCCAGGCGATTGCGCAGGCCGGCGGCGTCCCGCTTGCCCGCGTTCCCTGGGCCAGCGGCGAGAACGTGAAGCGTGTGCTCGACGCCGGGGCCTGGGGTGTGATCTACCCGATGCAGAACACGCGCCAGGAGGTGGAGGACGCGGTCTCCTGGGCCAAGTACCCCCCACGCGGGTGCAGGAGTATGGGCGGATCGCTGCACGCAATGTCTTTCGGCGCCAGCGGGAGCGACTACTTCAACCGCGCCAAGGACGAGACGCTGGTCGTGATCCAGATCGAGCACATCGACGCCGTCGGGCGGCTCGATGACCTGCTCTCGGTGCCGGATATCGACGCGGTGTTCATCGGGCCCAATGACCTGGGAGCCTCCATGGGCCTCGCGCCCGGCGCCTACGTGACCGACCCCGAGTTTGCCGCAGCCGTCGACGAGATTCGCAAGGCCTGTGAGCGCCATGGCGTCGCACCGGGGCTGCACGTCTTCAGCCCGGAGGATGCTGTGCGCCGCCAGAAGGAAGGCTTCCGGTTTCTCGCACTGTGCAGCGAGACGCGCTTCATGACCGCCGGAGCTCGGGAGGCTCTGTCGAAGGCCCGCAGCCTCTAGGCTTCAGAGGCTGCGGGGAGTGTGCTAGCTGCGTGCCGGAGGTGGCGCCTGGGGTCCCTGCGGAGCCTGAGGCGCCTGCGGGCTTCTGGGCTGAGGAGGCACAACGGGTCGGTCGCCGAGACGATCGAGGAGGCCACCGTCGACGGTCAGCGTCGCCCCGTTCACGAAGGAGGCCTCCTCCGAGGCCAGGAAGCAGATGGCTGCAGCGATCTCGTCCGGCGACCCGAGACGCTTGAGAACCTGCATCTCACTCGTCCGAGGTTGCCAGGTCTCGCGGTCCACCTCCAGGTTCTTGCGGCCGTAGAGGCTGACGTCGATGGTTCCCGGGAGGATGCAGTTGAAGCGGATGCCCCGGGCACCGAACTCGACGGCAAGCCCTCGCGTGAGCCCGCAGATGCCGGCCTTTGAGGCTGCATAGGCCGAGCAGCCCGGAACCGTCGCCTCGGCATGGACCGAGGAGATGTTCACGACACTGCCACTACCGCTCTCGAGCATGCTACCGATGACCGCGCGACTCATCAGGTACATGCTCTTCAGGTTCGTCCCCACGACGCGATCCCAGAAGTCCTCTTCCATCTCGAGCAAGGGCGCGGCTCGGGTGATCCCGGCGTTGTTGATCAGCACGTCTACCCGTCCGAAGGCCTGCAGCGTCTCCTCGGCGACGCGACGGCAGTCGTCGCCGATACCCACATCGGCCTGAACAAACAGCGCATGTCCGCCGCCGTCCTCGATCTCCTGCGCAGTAGCTTGCCCGCCCTCAACGTTGTTGTTCGCCACGACGCAGACACTCGCTCCCTCACGGGCCAGTCGCAAGGCGGTTGCCTTGCCGATCCCTGAGGAGGAGCCTGTCACAATAGCGGTCTTCCCGCTGAATCTGCCGTCCACCGGTTACACCTGCCTGTCACAGACTGGGTTGTGCCGTCCTGCCTCGTCGAGTGCTCTCAGATCAGCTCTCGGAACCACTCCAGCGTCCGCTCGATCCCGGTGCGCAGGTCTGTCTTCGGCTCCCAGTCCAGGAGCTCCCGCGCGCGACTGATGTCGGGGCGACGGCGCTTCGGGTCATCCTCATGCAGCAGCGGCAGGTCGCACAGCTCGGACTTGCTCCCGGTGAGTTCAAGAACCAGCTCGGCGAAATCGCGGATCGAGGTTTCCGTCGGGTTGCCGATGTTGATCGGCCCGGTGTGCTCGGAGGTCATGAGCTGGTATAGCCCGTCGACCTCGTCCTCACAGTAGACGAAGCTGCGGGTCTGCCGGCCTCCTCCGTAGATGGTGAGAGGCTGGCCCGTAAGGGCCTGCATGCAGAAGTTGGAGACCACGCGACCGTCGTCGGAGCGCATTCGCGGACCGTAGGTATTGAAGATGCGCGCGATGTGAACCGGCACCCTGTACTTGCGGTGGAAGGCGAAGCAGAGGGCCTCCGCATAGCGCTTGCCTTCGTCGTAGACGGCACGAGGCCCGATGATGTTGACGTTGCCCGTGTAGTCCTCGCACTGCGGATGGACCTCGGGGTCTCCGTAGATCTCCGAAGTGGAGGCCTGGAGGAAGCCGGCACCCTTGCGCAGGGCGAGCTCGAGGAGATTGCGGGTGCCCTCGCTGCAGGCCCGCATGATCTCGATGGGTATCCGGTCGAAGTCAACCGGGCTGGCTGGACAGGCAAGGTTGACGACGTAGTCCACAGGTCCGGCGACGTCGATGAGCTTGCAGATATCGTGCTGGATGAAGTCGCAGCGGTCGGGTATGGAGCAGTCCTGCGCATTCCGGCGGGTACCGGTGGCGTAGTTGTCCAGAACCACGACGTCAAAGTCGCGGGACAGCAAGTGCTTTACGAAGTGGTAGCCAAGGAAGCCGGCTCCCCCGGCCACAACAGCTCTGGGACGCATTTGGGATCTTTCCTCCAAGGGTTCAGCAGGAGGGGCACCCTGCCCCTCTGCCCACACACCGCGCGACGCAGCGGCCATGCAACGTGCCCATGGCCGGAGGTCTGGCCAGTCAGCCTGGCGAAATACGTGTAGGTTGTACCACGTTCTGCGCTTGAGCGGTATACCCCTGTGCTGATATCCGTGACCGGAGGCCGTTACTCCCATGAGAGTCAGGATCGATTCGTCCTATGTCCACGGCGCCCTTTCGCTGGAGACCCTTGGCGACGCGGTGAAGCCCTGGCGTATCCCCTTCCCCCAGATCGGACTATTCCCCTCACCGGGCGACAGCATGGTGAACACCGCAGGAAACGCAGCCGGAGTCCGTGTGCGGTTCACCACGGAGGCGGATCGGGTTGAGCTTCTGTGCGATAGCTTCGGGGGAGTTCGCAGCTTCGACCTGACCTGCGGGGGCGATCTGCTGGAGACGGTGGTTCTGCCGGCGGATGCCGACACGGTCAGCTTCATGAAGCTGACCGGGAGTGCGGCGACCTACGAGATCTGGCTGACGCAGGTGGCCCCGGTGGTGCTTCGTGAGCTCGCGGTGCCCGAAGGCGCAAGTCTCGCGCCGGCCCCGGACGATCGCCCACGGTGGACCACTTACGGGAGCTCCATTAGCCATTGCGGAGCGGCGCACAGTCCGGCTCGCACCTGGCCTGCGACGGCTGCCAGAATCGCCAACCTGAATCTGACCTGCCTCGGCTACGGCGGGCAATGCCACCTCGACCCGATGATCGCGCGGATGATCCGTGACGTGCCGGCAGACCTCATCTCGCTGAAGGTCGGGATCAACGTCCAGGGCGGGTCAAGCTTATCGCCACGGACCTTCCGGCCGGCGGTCATCGGGATGGTGCAGGTAATCCGGGAGCGCCAGCCCATCACTCCGATCGTCATCGTCTCCCCGATCATCTCACCGCCGCGGGAGACTGCCGACAACGCCGTCGGCCTGAGCCTGACCAAGATGCGCGAGGAGCTGCAGGACGCTGTGCAGCGGCTGAAGGACTGCGGGGATGCCAACCTGTACTACGCGGACGGTCTCGAGCTCTTCGGGGAAGACTGCGTCGAGCCCTATCTGCCCGACCTGCTGCATCCCAACGGCGACGGCTATGAAGTGCTCGGCAGGAGGTTCGTGGAGCAGGTGCTGGACCGAGTGCCACTCAAGAAAGCCCAGGCTTGAGACCGTCGAGTACCCGGACACGCGGCAGGTGCCTGGAGGGTTAGTTGCGCGAGAACAGACCGTTCTTGCTGACGGTTCCCGGCTGGGTCTTCTCAGCCACTTCAAAGGCCGCGAGGAGTTCACGGTACTGCTCGCTCTCCTCGCGAAGCAACTCGCGTTCGTAGAGGAGACGCTCTGCGGCGGTCTCCACTTCGAGCAACTGCTGTCGCTGCTCCAGGGAGGCCGTCAGGTGCGCCGCAATCATATAGGATAGGCGCTCCGGGTCGTCGGGCACTGCAAGGTCGAGGGCGGGCATCCCCATCAGCTTCAGCACCGTCTCGATGTGTGCCGATAGCATCTGGCCAAGTTCCTGGCAGAGCTCTGAGGAAACCATGTGGTCACGCTGTTCGAACTCGAGCAGCGTGACTTCTGCTCTCAGCATGTCATCCTCGACCTCGACGCTGTCGACACGGAAGCGCTCCTGGCCGATCACGAGCGCCTGCAGCCCGGGCTCCGAAGGTGTGGTCCGCACCAGGCGGGCTGTTGTGCCGATGCGGTAGGGCTCAGCGATACCCCCGACCTCAGGGCCACGCCGGATTAGCGCGATGCCGAAGAGCTGCCCTGCCTCCTGGCACTCACGCACCATGCGCAGGTAGCGTTCCTCGAAGACTGCCAGGGGCATGGGCATCCAGGGGAATAGCACCGCATTCAAGGGCATCAAGGGTAACCGCACGGTTCCCACCTCCAACTGACCGCGTCCATCGACCGCTGGCTGCTTCCTCGGCAGACCAGAGGCCCTCCTGTCGCAATTCCAGACGGTTGCAGTATTGCCGCATAGACCTTTTCACAAACGGGAAGGAGGCTTTGGGTCTGGCGACGAACTACCCCGTATAGTAGCTTATGAGGAGTCTTCGCCATGTCTGATATGATTGATCGTGAGACGGCCCTGCAGCGCGCGAGAGAGCATATCTTCTCGATGGCGGTTAGCGACGCCGCAGCCGATCTGTGCGCGGCGAATCTCGCCTTTGGCCTCGCGAAGATCCACTTCGCCCAGTCCCATTTCGGCTTCCCTGCCGATGCTTCCTTCATCGGCACGCCGGACATGACGATCACCCGCAACAGTGGACGCTGGCGGGCCGGTATCGGCTATGGTGGTCGTCTGAGTTGGGGTGACGGCGATCGCGACCTGGTCGTTCTCGATGTGAAGCCAAACACCTGCGGGATGCTCATGGGCGGCCTGCGGGAGCGGCCTGACGCAGGGGCTCTGACCAAGCGCCTGCACCAACTGCAGCACCATCAGGTTACGATCAAGGGCGTGCCGATTGAGTGGGACTTCGGTACCGGGAACCACTTCATCGACGTGTTCGAGACCGACGACTCAAGCCCCGGGCGTGACCTGCCTCCCTATGCCTTCGTGGTACACGCCTCGGGTGCGGAGCTCCGAGCCGAAAGCTCGTACGGCCCTGGCTTGTACTGGGACGACAGCGCGGAATGGCAGCGACGCTGCGAGGTTCTGGACACTCCCTGGGGTCCCCTGCATCTGCTCCGCGGCGACGAGGCACGCCAGTACATCGACCTGTACTGGGAGACCGATGACTTCGCAATGAAGCGCCGGATGTTGGCCGCCGAGTCGTTGTTCGGCGATTTCGAGATCCTCGGCAACATCAACCACCAGGGGCTGCTCAATGACAATGAAGTCCTGCTTGGGTGCCAGACGACCAGCGTGCCGGAGAACCACTTGCTGGGTGTGATGGTGCGCGCCGATCGTCCGGCCTTCCTGCTCAAGGGTCTGCCGAACCTCACTGACGAGCATATCGATGCCCTGGGCTTCCGCGAGAGAGCCGAACGCTGGGGACTGATAGAGCGTCTGCGCGATGCCAACGTGATTCCACACGGGGCCGGGTACTCGCTACCCCATCTGAGCCGCGTCCGCCGGGTCATCGAGATCAACAACACCCGCTACTTCGAACTGGAGCGCGCAGGTCAGAACGACACCCAGATCATCAGCGAGCCGCGCGACCTCAACTGGGGCTACCGGGACGAGTCGGTGGTCGATCGAACCGTCGAGTGCGGTCTGGGTGAGGTTGCCGCCAAGCTGAACCCGCTGTTCGTCCTCAAGACGTGAGTTCGGTCGTCGTCAGCCCTGATCTGACTCCACTTCCCGTGGGTTTCCTGCTGCCGAGGCACGCGCAGAGTCGTCCTTCTGCGCACCGTTTGCGTCCGTTGCGGCGCGTGGTATCATAGGGGTCGTGTTGTGCCGGGACGGTGGAGGGCTGGTCGAGGCGTAGCCGACACGGGGTCTGCCGCCGGCCCAAAGAGGGGGACGCAGTTCCCTTCAGGAGTTGACCATGCGAGAGATCGCCCCTGAGACCATCACGGAAGCCGTGTCCGTGATGTGCCGGAACGCCAACTACGACCTTCCCGGGGATGTTCGGGCAGCCCTGCAGCGCGCTCGCGAAGAAGAGACCAGTGCCGTCGCAGTCGAGGTGCTCGATACCCTCCTACGCAACGCCGAGGTCGCTGCCGCCGAGAGACTTGCGATCTGCCAGGACTGCGGCGTAGCCGTCCTTTTCGTTGAGCTGGGACGCGACGTCCATCTCGGCGGCGACTTGTACGCTGCCATCAACGAGGGCGTCCGTGCCGGCTATGAGTCCGGGTACCTGCGCAAGTCCATGGTGCGGGATCCCCTGCGCCGCGACACCAACACGGGCGACAACACACCCGCCGTCGTTCATGTGCGGCTCGTGGAGGGAGATCGGCTCAGGCTCACCATTGCTCCCAAAGGGGGCGGCAGTGAGAACATGAGCGCGGTGTGGCTGCTGACCCCGGCGGAGGGTCGCGAGGGGATCTTGCGGCGCGTCACTGAGCGCATCGCCGAGGCCGGAGGCAAGCCTTGTCCCCCACTGGTTCTCGGTGTCGGAGTTGGCGGCACGATGGAGAAGGCTGCGCTGCTGGCCAAGGAAGCGCTGCTGCGCGAGGTTGGTGCGCCGAGTCCCCTTCCCGAGGTGGCTGAGCTCGAGCAGGAGCTTCTCAGCCGGGTCAATGCGCTGGGGATCGGTCCGATGGGCCTGGGCGGTCGCACGACGGCGCTCTCGGTCCACGTGGAGCGTCATCCGTGCCACATCGCCAGCCTGCCGGTGGCGCTGAACGTGCAATGCCATGCCGCTCGTCATCTCACTGTGGAACTCTGAGGGGGCCGAAGCGATCTGGTCGCAGCTCCCCTCATCTCACCTGATGGACACCTGCCATGAGCACGTCTCCCAAGTCCGTGCAGATTCCGCTCTCCGCAGAGGCCGTTCTCGAGCTTCACGCCGGGGATAGCATTCTGCTGAACGGTCCGGTGTACACGGCCCGTGACGCTGGACACAAGCGCATGTTTGACCTTCTCGACGCCGGGCAGGAGCTTCCCTTGCCGCTTCAGGGCCAGGCGATCTACTACTGCGGACCGGCACCGACGCCACCGGGACGGGCCATGGGTTCTGCAGGGCCGACCTCCAGCTACCGGATGGATGTCTTCACACCGCGACTGCTTGGTCTGGGGCTCAAGGCGACCATCGGCAAGGGTAACCGCAGCCTGGCCGTGCGCGAAGCCTGCAGGGAGCACGGTGCCGTCTACCTCGTCGCCGTCGGTGGGGCTGGTGCGCTGCTGGCTCAGCGTATCGTGGCCGCCGAGATCGTCGCCTGGGAGGACCTGGGCGCCGAGGCCCTGCGGCGACTGCAGGTACAGCAATTCCCGGTCATCGTGGCCTACGACGCCCACGGTGGCAGCGTCTTTCCGGGCGATGAGCCGCTCGGATAGTGAACTCTCGCTCACCGGCAACCGACTGATGGCAACTACCGTATCGTCGCTCGTCGCAAAGACCTTCTACTGGGCCGCCCAGATCTCCCTGCCGCTGGGCAAGCCGGGCATGAGGATTGCCCGGTCGCTGCTGGGCACAGCCCTGGTGTACGATCCCCGTCTCGATCGCGCTCGTGGCTGGCGTTCGCTCGTTGACGGGGCGTTGGCCCGTGAGCGCGGCGACCTCGAAACTGCCGTCGCTTCCCTGCGGGACGCCAGTGCGGTGCTTCCCGACAATGACGCCGTGACGGCGAACCTGGGGATTGCGCTGGCCCTCGCTGGTCGCTACGACGAAGCAGTGACCGTGATTGAGCGGGCCATGCGCGGGGACACCGACGTCACCGGCGAGCCGCAGATCTGGATGGCCCTGGCCTGGGCGCATCTGCGGACCGGTCGCAGCCCGAAGGCTCTCGAAGCCTGCGAACGGGCTGAGGAGAGCCGTGCCACCTCGGTTGATCTGCGGATTCTGCGGATACTGGCGCTGGCCTCGTGCCGGGGGTTTGTGCAGCGAGACGAACTGCGAAACCTGCTGCGGATGCGAGGCCAGATGCTCCCGCTGGTTCTTGAACACATTGAGCAACTGGCTGTTTCCGGCTCGCGGGATGTGGCGCGCCAGCTCGTGCGAGGATTGCCCGACAGCATCCAGACGCGGGCGCTGCAGGTGATCGTGCGCTCGGCGATGGCAGGCGACAACCTGGAGGCGGCCCACTGGGCCATCCGCGAGTTGGAGATTCGCCAGCCCGATTCCCCGACAGCCCCGGTGCTGCGGTCCGAGTTGGCACTGCGACGAGGGGATCTTCACGAGGCGCTCAGCGAGGCGATGGAGGCTGTGCGCCGAAGGCCGCAGGATGCGCAGGCACTCGACCAGATCGTCCGCGTGCGTGTGCTGCGTGGCGAAGCGGAACAGGCTGTCCAGGACGCTGTGGCGGCCGTGCAACGTCGGGGTACCGGAGGCCTCACAGCGGGCATCGCGGCCTTGCACTACCTCGAAGCACAGCAGCTCGAGGTGGCTCAACGAGTGTTCTCCGTCCAGCGCTCAGGTGACGAACTGGCCTGCGCCTTCGCCACCGCTGCCCAGGCGCTTCTCCATGCACGGCGGAAGCACTATGCAGAGGCGCTGCGCCAGGCCGAACGCTCAGTGGGATATGCCGGACGCATCCCGGCCTGGGCTGGTTCGGAGTACTGCCGGCAACGCATCGCCGAGTGCCTGCGGGAGACGCTGGAGCTCTCCAAGGCCTCTGGCGAGGAGGTCCCCGAGGCGCTGGCGCAGCAGGTTGCTTCCCTGCAACCGCCTGAAGAGGCCGCGACGTAGACTGCAGCACCGGTCAGTGTGATGCTATCCCCCACTCGTCCTCCCCTGTGTTTCGCTTGCGACGGTCTCGTACAGTTGCGCGGTGCCTGCGACCATGCGCTCCAAAGTGTAGCGCTCGCGCACCAGGGCTGAGGCTGCCTCACCACGTCGCCGACCTTCCTGCGGATCCGCCAGCGCCGCGAGCAGAGCCCGCGCAAGGTCTGCAGAGTCGCCTGGGCGGGCAAGCCAACCCGTCTGTCCTTCGTGCACGATGTCGCGGATGCCCGGGATGTCGCTGCCGACGACGGCGCAACCCGCTCCGGCAGCCTCGATCACCGCATAGGGGCAGCCCTCCCACAGCGACGGCTGGCAGAAGACGTCTGTGCAGGCCATCAGCTCGGCCACGTCATCTCGCGGGCCGAGAAACTGCACCGACCCATCAGCCGGCCGGCGCAGACCACCACTCGCGGCGCCCACATCACCGGCCACCAGGAGTCTCGCCTGGGGCATCTGCCGCCGGACCGTCTCCAGAGCCGCTACCGCGTAGGCGTGCCCTTTCTGCTTGCGCACATCCCCGGCGCACAGGATCACGAGCGCTTCCTCAGGGAGCCCCAACTGCCTGCGTTTCGCTTCACGGTCGACCTGCGCCGTGGGCCCGAAGGCCACGCCGTTTTCGATCACCACGACCTGCTCAGGACGGCCGACTCCGGCCGTCAGCGCGACCTCGCGTTCACTGTCGCAGACCGCGATCAGCCGAGTGGTGATTCGCGCCAGTCGCCTCTCGGTCAGCAGATAGGCCAAGCGCAGCGGCCCAGGCACGTGCATCAGGAAGGGGAAGCCGTGGGGAGTGTACAGAACCGCCGGCACACGGGCGCGATGGGCGGCAATCCGCCCAAGCACACCAGCCTTGGCGCTGTGGGTGTGGACGATGTCGGGCTGCAGACGCCCGAGCTCTCGCTCCAGGGCCCGCAGGCAAGCGAGGTCGCGGCCCGGGGAGAGCCCGCGGACCATGGGGAGAAGGGTGACGGCGACGCCGGCGTCCTCAAGCGTCTGCCGGGTCTCCTCCGGCGCGGGATCACGCTCGGCGGACAGAATCGCGTGCAACTCGAAGCACTTACGATCCAGTCCCCGGCACAGGTCCAGGACGTGCTTCCGAGTGCCGCCGACGGTCGCTTCGAGGACCTGCACGACCCGCAGTCGGCTACTTGCCACGACCTCGTCCCAGCTTCCCGGCGATCTTGCCCGTGACCTTGCGCAGAGCCTGACTGACGATGCTGAGCTCCTCGATGTGCAGGGCGGCGGCGACGCCGAGCAGTACCACGACGGCTACGGCGAAGTTCATCGCCAGTTCCGCAAGCGACTGCAGCTTCACGCCTCCGCGACCCGCGAGCATCGTCTCCAGCATGGGCGTCGCCTGCTGGTTCGCCAGGAGCAGGGCGATCACCATCACGCCGGTGCAGATTGCCAGCTTCACTGCGAAGCTCACGACGGCCGCCCGGTTGATCTTGCCGATGCGCCCGCGGAGCATCGCGTACAGCACGAGGATCTTGCCGGTCTTGCTGATGGTCAGGGCCGCGGCGACCCAGGAGAGCTTGGCCTTCGGCGTCGCGCCGAGATGATAGACACCAAAGTAGCTAATGAGGATGTGGACGATCACGAACACGACGCCCATCACGTTCGGCGTCGTGGTGTCCTTGAGCGCAAAGTACCAGTGGTTGATGGGAGCGTCCAGCGCTGAGAAGAACAGACCGGGCGAGTACCAGTAGACGCCCAGTGCAGAAAGGTCGGCCTGCTCGCTCGTGAAGCCGCCATGCTGGTACATGAGCTGGATGAGCGGCAGCGAGGCGATCATCAGGGCGGCGCTGACCGGGATGAAGATGAAGGCCATGGCGCGCGTCATCGTGACCAGGGCATCGGCCATCTTGTCCTTCTCGCCACGGATCGCCCACTCGGACAGGAACGGGTAGACGACGAAGCTGACAGCCAGCGCCAGGGTCTGAAGCAGCACGTCGGGGATCTTCCGGGCGAAGTCGAGGCACGTGTAAACGCCCTCGCCGATCACGCTTCCGAAGCGGCTGTCGGCCCAAGTACGCAAGGTGGCGAAGATCAGCCCCAGCACCACCGGGGGCATCAGCCGGAGGACGGTGCGTGCATGAGGGTTCCGCCATACGTCGGCCGTGAAGCGGAACATCCGCAGCTTGCTCCACAGGCCGGGTAGCTGCACGAGAAAGCGGATGCTGCCACCGATCAACACTGCCCAGGCGGCCCCATAGACGGCATCCTTGGGTCGGCCCGGCCACAGGAGGGCGACCAGCACGACGAAGATCACGACAAGAGCCGTGCGAAAGGCCGCCTCCGCGACTGCGGGAAGGGTGAAGCGCTTGTAGGCATGGAGCGTGAGTTCGGGCATGACCGAGAGCGAGAAGAGCACCAGGGCGGGAGCCATGATTCGCAGCATCACGACACCGCGGTGCAGGTCCTCCGGCGAGTCGGCCAACCCGGCTCCTACAAGCAGAAGAAGCGGCTCGGCGAAGATCACACACAAGGCCGCCAGGATCAGCAGCAGGACGAACTGGAACCCGGTCATCACGCTGGTGACGTCCCAGGCCGCTTCTTCTCCCTCTTCCCGGCGCACCCGCACGAACTCGGGAAGGTACGTGGGGCGCATCAGCTTCTCGACCTTGGTGTAGATCGTGTAGATGACGCTGTTGTAGGCGATCTTGTAGGCGTCGGTGTGCCGTCCGGCCCCGAGGCTGGACAGCACGACCTCCTTGCCGATCCCCATCACTCGCCCGAGGGCCAGAAAGGCGGTGATGATGATGGCAGCGATCCCCATCTGTCTTCCGGCCCGAGCGTCAGACTCAAGATCCGACCGCTCCAGGTCCTTGAAGGGTGCAGCATCGTTGTCTGCAGGCGTGAGATCCTCTTCCATAGTGGCCTCGGAGATACTGGTGCCTCCGGCCCTGCTCCTCGGTTGGCGTGATGGTTACCGCTCGCCTGTGCGGGCTCAGGCACCCTTCGCGTCTCGGTCGATACACTTGTCCAGTAACGTGATAAGCCCGTCGATGTTCCGTGTGATGTCAAAATCAAGAGCCACGCGCTCGCGTCCGGCCTTCCTGACCCGGTCGCGCAACTCCTCGTCATAGAGGATCCGCTCAAGTTGCTCAGACAGGTCGGCTGGATCGCCGGGCTTCGCCAACAACCCGGTCTCTTCGTGCTCGATCAACTCCGGGATGCCGCCGGTGTTCGTCGCAACGGTCGGCACGCCCATCGCCAGAGCCTCGAGCAGGACGTTGGGGATGCCGTCCCGGTCCCCATCCGCCGTGACAATGGAGGCGATGGCGAAGGCTCGTGCCTGCTCGTAGAGGGGCATTAGCTCCTCCTGGGTCATGCGCCCGTGGAACACGACAGCATCACGCAGCCCCAGGCCGGAAGCAAGTCGCTCGAGGTCCTCGCGCTCCGGGCCATCTCCCACGAAGTGCAACTCAAACTGGGCGCCTCGCGAACGAGCCAACGCCGCTGCTCGGAGTAGGATGTCAAAGCCCTTCTTCTCGACCAGTCGCCCCACAGCCAGTACCATGGGCGGTCCTTCATGCCGCTCCAGGGGCGGCATGAATCTGGTTGGATCGATGCCATGATAGAGGAGATGCAGCCGCTCTCGTGTCTGTAGAGGATGGACCCGCTGCAGTCGCTCCAGCCCGTGCTGAGTGCATACCGCGGTGAACTCCGCAGCCCCGAGCTTCTCGCCGAGCAGGACCGCGTCGCCCGTGAAGATGTCCCGTGCATGGCAGGACATGCTGAAGGTGACGCCGAGGATCTCGGCGAGCATCAGGCCAACGGTGGAGGGCTTTGTGCAGAACTGAGCGTGGACATGGCTGATGGAACGCCCTGCCGCCGACGCGGCCAAGGAACCGGCGATGAGCAGTGAGCTGACGAACTCGCGCAGGGATCGAACTTGGCGCAGTCCCCGGGTGAGGGCGAGGGCCAGGGCGCTCCCATAGCCTGCCGGGTAGCGGATCAGAGCCACGAACTGCCGCAACAGCAGGCCCACCGACAGCCCCTTCGGAGCGTACAGCGTCCTGGAAATGAGGTCCGTGGCGTCTGCATGGGTCTCCTCCTCAACAGGACACGAGAGCGCCACGGGTACCACGTCGAACCCGCGCTTCTCCAGCTCGAGCATCTCACGCAGGATGAAGGTCTCGGAGGTTGAGGGGAACTCACCCACAACCACTCCGAGCCGTCCTGTTCCAGGCTTACGACGATGACGCAAGGGCTGCTGCCTCCTCATAGAGCGCGACAATATGCTGTGCATACCGGGACCAGCGAAGACGTGAGACCAAGGCCTGTCCCTCGGCGACGATGCGAGCGCGCCGGTCGGAATCACCCAGCAGGGACACGATCTGCTCCGCCAGCGCCTCCGGTCCCGCGGCAAGGGGAACGACCGGTGCCACCTGACCGGCCAACTCGGGGAGCGCGCCGCCATCTGAGACGATGGCTGCCGTCCCACACGCCAGGGCCTCCAGCGGCGTCAGCCCGGCGCCCTCATACAGCGACCAGTGAACCAGAAGGTCAGCCCCTGCATAGAGGGCGGGCAAGTCGGACGCAGGCACGTAGTCCAGTCGCCGCAATCGGCCGGCAACAGGGCTCTCTGCGAGGGCCTGCAAGGAGGCCTGCGCCTGCCAGCCGACTTTGCCGGCCAGAACCAGGTCGTGCGGGATCCGACTGCTTGCAGCCTCAAAGGCCCGAATCAGCCCGGGCACGTTCTTCTTGGGTTCGAGATTCCCCACCCACAGCAAATAAGGTTTCTGCAATTGGTACAGTTCCCGGGCTCGGGCCACAGTCCCTTCCTCCACCGGCGCGAACTGATCGCCAAGGCCCAGCGGGATCACGCGAACCTTGCCTGCCTCGATCGGAGCACAGGCCACCACCTCACGGCGCACGACCTCACTGGGGACGACTACCACGGTCGCGCGACGGAGACTGACCGGAAGGGCACGCCGGTAGTGCCAGACGTTGCTGCGCTTGCACCACTCGGGGTGACTCAGCGCCAGGACATCGTAGACCGTCAGCACGGACCCCCCTCTCCAGAAGAGGGGCATGACATAGCCCGGCGCATGGAGCACCCTTGCACCCCAACGGCGAGCGAAGCGCGACAGCGCGGACTGCTCCCAGAGGATGCGACCGGCTCTGCTGCAGGTCCAGCCCGGTGCCGCATGGGTGGTCAGGACCGGGCCTTGCAGCGCCTCCGCCTGATAGCTCGGGCGGTGGACGACCATGAACTCATGAGCGCCGATCTGCGCCCCAAGGCCCCGACAGAGGCCCTCGATGGACACCTCGACCCCGCTGGGGCGGTCGCCCAGGAGCATCCCGTCGACCAGCACTCTCACGCTTCGGACCTTTCGAGGACTCGTCGGTAGAGGGCGACCGTCTCCGCCGCCATCCTGTCCGCGGTGAACTCAGCCGCGACCCGCTCCCGGGCCTGCTCACCACAGCGCAGGGCCAGGTCCGGCTCTGTCAGCATTCGCAGCACACCCCCGGCAAGGGCCTCGGCACTTCCGACCGGCGTCACCGCGAGGCCTGACACCTCGTTTCGTACCAGCTCGCCGGGACCGGCGGCGTCGTAGACCACCACCGGCCTGCCCAGGGCCATGGCCTCCAGGACCACGCGACCGAAGGGCTCATCCAGCGCTGCATGAACGAAGACGTCACAGGCCTGGAGTAGATCCGCGACGTCCTCGCGATGGCCCGTGAAGCGCACCATCCCCGCGACGCCCAGGTCCTGCGCCAGCTTCTCCAACTCGCTTCGACGCTGCTCATGGCGCTCCCCATGGCCGCCGACCACCACAAGCAGAAGGTCAGGCACTCTCGCTTGGAGTATTGCTGCCGCCTCCAGAAGCAGGTCGTGGCGCTTCCAGGTCACCAGGTCGCCGACGGCCATCATGACGCGTGCCTCAGCAGGCAGCCCCAGCTCCTGACGCACTTCGTCTCGGCTACGCCGGGGGCGGAACTCCTCCCGGTCAAGCCCATTGTAGACCAGGTGCACCCTCTCGGGCGCCGCTCCCTGGGCCAGGAGGAACTCTCGCACCGCCCGGGAGATGGCGATGCAGTCGGAGGCCTGCCCGCCGAGACGGTTCAAAACGACCGGTCGAATTCGCAGGTCACGCACGTGCCAGATCACGGGGACGCCGCCGAGGCGTGCCTGGGTAGCCGCCAGAGCCGCAGGCCAGGTGTTTGCATGGATCAGGTCGGCGGCAAAGGCCTTCTGCGCTCGTAGAATCTCTTGGGAGAGTCTGGCGAGGTCGGCGCGCGCCTTGAGCAGTACCGCCGGGGATAGAGACCAGTGAAGCTGCAGCGGGGACACGGGCCGCAGGTCAGCCCTCCCAGCGGCCCCCGGGACTGACAGCGCTCCTCCCGGAGGGCTCAGCAAGGTGCCCGCGACCTCGGGCGGCAGATGGCGCAAGAGGGACAACAGGCTCTCGCAGGCGCCACCGGCCATCGGCGCGTGGTGCACATAGAGGACCTTCAAGGGCCGGTCGTCGCGCCCCTGGCGCCTTGGCGGGTTCTCGCGGCTGCCCTCCTCACGGGTGGGCACCGGAACCGCCCTCCAGGCTGCGGGCTTCAAGCCAATCGAGGCTTGCGCCGATGACCTCCCGCTCCCAAGGCAGGGAGTAGAAAGCGTGGTTCGCGCCCTCGACCAGGTGGCAATGCCAGGGCCTTCGGGCCGTCTCGGTCAGCCGCTGGAAGTGCGCGACAGAATCCGGAGTCGTTGGATCGGCGTTGCCATAGACGAAGAGCACGTCACCCCTGAAGCCCGCGAACCGGCCGATCCAGTCGATGTCCTTGTCAGAGGCACTGCCCTTCTCCCCCGCTCCTTTGCCTCCACCCAGCATGGCTCGTTTGATCATCCCGAGCTGCAGCTTGCCGCCGATCAGCTTCGACCAGGTCTCGCGTCGAAACAGCTTGGCGGCGTATTGCCGCAGGATGCCCTTCTTCTTGGCCTTGTCCATGGCGTCACGACTGGCGCCGACGATGGGAGCCGACCAGAGCATCAACTGGGTGCACTCCGGCACGAGGGTCCCGGTCCCGATCGCAACTTCACTCCCGGAGCAGTCGCCGAGGAAGGCCAGCTTGCTGACGCCGGCCTGAGAGAGCATGACCTGAGAGGCGGCGACCGTGTCCTGGATCATCGTGCTCAGGGTGGTCGTGGCAGCATCGCCCTCGCTATCACCGCGACCTCGGAAATCGAAGCGCAGGACCGCAAAGCCACGCTCACAGGCCTGCCGGGCCAGCTTCACGAACATCTGATGGGCGCCGATTCGATAGCCGGCCCAGCCGTGGAGCAGCACCAGGCCGACCGGCCGCACGCTTCCCTCGGGAAGGTGCAAGACCCCCAGTAGTCGGCTTCCCTCGCAGTCGAAGTGGAGATGCTGTTCCATGGGTCCTCGCAGGTGGCCTGTTGAGCTGAGGCCCTCAGGCCCCGCAGTGGGTCTTCAGCCAGTCAAGGGTCAGGTTGAGCGCGGGGTTGCAGTCGATGAGGCCGATGCGATTCCAGAAGGGCTCGAGACGCAGACCCAAGGCTGTTCCCTCTGGGTAGCTTTGGGCAAGCCGGCGGTAGGCTTCGCCCGGCTCCTCCCGCGGGCCGATGTTGAGCGCCAGAGTCGGGCCGCCGAAGGTGGCCTCGGAAGCCCCCATCTGGAGCGCTTCAAGCCAGCGTCGCGTCTCCTGGCTCACCTCGTACCCGTCGAAGTCGATGAGGTCCGAGTCCTGGCGCTCGGAGACCGATTGGGCGTCGAACTTGTCGCCCTCCGTGAGCATGGCCTTGATCATGGACCGGCGCAGGTTCTGGGACACGTAGCGCTTGCCATCGAGGATGGGCTCCCACAGAATCAGAGCGTCGGCCTCGCACGGGACGGCGGCCTGGGAAGCCAGAGCTGCTCCCAACCGCAGGCCGGCAAGTCCGAGCCAGGTGGCTTTGCCGAGCCCTCTGACGTGCTCGACGGTCGCCAGGAGGTCCTGCAGCCAGTCGGCCGGAGTGAACTGCCCGAAGTCGCCCTCGCTATCGC
>JBDKVB010000103.1 GCA_039679385.1 Armatimonadia bacterium
CCGACGAAGCTGACCTTACCCGCGCACTACCCGGACACGAAGCTGGTCCGCGAGGACTTCGCTCGCTACTACGACGAGATCGCCCGCTTTGATTCAGACTTCGGCAAGGTGATGCAGGCCCTCGACGAGCGGGGTGTGGCGAGCAACACCCTCGTGCTCTTCATGGGCGACAACGGTGCGTCGCAGTTCCGGGGCAAGGGCACGCTCTACGAGTTCGGCATCCACGTACCCCTCTTGGCGCGCTGGCCCGGCAAGATCCAGCCCGGGTCCAGCACCGACGAGCTCATCTCCGGCGAGGACCTGGCACCGACCTTCCTGCAGGCGGGCGGAGCACAGGTGCCCGAGTCCATCACCGGCAAGAGCTTCCTCGACCTGCTGCTCGGCCGACCCTTCACGGGCCGCACCCATCTGTTCTCCGAGCGCGGAGCTCACGGCTCTGGGCTGCCCGGCAACAGCGCCGCCTTCGACCTCGGACGCTGTGTGCGGACCAGGACCCACAAGCTCATCTACAACGCGCTGTGGCAGATCCCCTATGCGCCGGTGGACTTCGGCGGCGATGCCTTCTGGAAGGAGCTGCAGGCGATGAACGCGGCCGGGCAGCTCACGCCGGAGATGTCGCGAATCTACTTCTCGCCAACGCGACCCATGTTCGAGCTCTACGACCTGCAGGCCGACCCGTGGGAGTTCAAGAACCTCGCTGGAACGAAGGAGAACGCTGCCCTGGAGCGGGAGCTAAAGGGGATCATGCAGGAGTGGATGATCCTGGAGCGCGACTACCTGCCGCTGCCGATTCCGCCGGGACGCTGACACCGGAAGGCTGCCCGGATCAGGGCTCCGCTGAGAGCGATGCCACCGGAAGCACCGCCAGCCGTGCGTCGTTACGGTTGCCTCCCAGACCTCGCGGAGCCCGGGAGTAGCCCACGTACAGGTAGCCGTCAGCTTCCACCGCATAGGGGTAGGCGAGGGCGCCATCGACCGTCTCGATACGGTACAGACGGCACAGCGCTCTCTCTCCTGGCCGACTCACCGCGATTGCCAGCGTCCGTCGTGAGCGAGGCTGTGCGACACAGACATTCGCGAGCAGGTACCGCTGCCCGGTGCTGAGCACTCCGGCGCAGGGCTTGGAGGTTGCCAGCGGGAAGTTGCTCTCTCTCGACGGGCTCCAGGTCCGTCCGCCGTCGTGGCTCAGAGTGACCGCAGCGCCGATGAACCCCTGCTCGAGCGGGCTCTCATTGCGCATGACAGCCGTGACCTCGGGGCCCTCGACCCAGACGGTTGCCTCGGTGTAGACGCGACCGGCCACCGGCAGTCTCACCGTGTCCCAGTGCAGCAGGTCGTCGCCGTGGCTGATCGCCACCACGCCACGCCAGTTCTCGTCGCAGCCTGCCACGATCCAGTTCCCGTCGGTCATCTTCACGGGCGTCTGCAGGGGCCAGACGCCCTGCGCCACCGTGCCCACGTTTCCCCAGGTGCCCGTCTCCTCGTCGAGACACAAAGCCTCCATGCGCAGGCCCGGGAACTGCCCGCTGCCCTTGCCGAAACGCGGGACAAAGAGCCACAGCTTGCCCTCGCGGGACAGGAAGGCGCCGTGGCTGGAGCCCAGGCCTTCTCCACCAGGCTCAATCATCTCGGCAGAAGTCCAGGTCTGCCCCTTGTCGAGACTCCGTGAGCCCCGCGTGACCTCCGTCGGCGTGTTCTCCAGGCCACGGTTATTGCCCCAGCTTGCGAACAGGACGCCATCGTGGAACTGCAGGGCCACGCCGTGCAGCCAGTCGTAACCATCCACTTCCGGCTCGCGCTTCTTGATGTCGAAGTAGCGAACCCCGGCCACTATCGGCGCCTGTGTCTCGTCAGGCGAGACACCCTCCCACAGCGGATAGCGCTCGATCCTGGGCGCTCCCGCACTGCTCGCGGCGCCGAGAGTCTGGCTGATCATGTCACTGACCTCGCTCTTGGCAAGTCCCTCGCCGAAGGCCACAGGCATGGTACCGAGCCACCCGAGCGCCGCAGCCACGAGCACGCAGCGCAAACCCGTCCGTGGCACAGGTGGACACCTGCGGTTCTGCAGCATCGGCAGGCCTCCGGACTCAGGCGAATTCCTCGTGCATCCGGTCGCAGTAGTAGCGCACCTTGTCCCACTCCGCATCCGGCGCGATTCGGTGGTCGGGGCATGGGATGTACCCGCCCAGATCGACCAGTGGCTTGAGCCGCTCAATCTCGGCATCAACCGCGGCACGGTCCCGCGCGAAGATGGTCTTGTTCATCCCGCCCACGCCCCGAATCTGCCGTCCATACTTCTCGCGCCATGGGGCGAGGTTGGCATCCCAGGTCCCGACCTCAATCGGGAACATGGTGTTGACGCCGTTCTCCAGCCACGTCGGAATCAGCGCGTCAATCTTCCCGTCGCAGTCCAGCGATACGATGTCAATCCCATACCCGGCCACGAGTTCTGTGATGCGCTGGTAGTGGGGCCCGACGACCTCCGCGAACAGCCCCGGCGAGATCAGCGGACCGCTCTTGAAGCAGATGTCCTCCCAGAAGTGGGCGAAGTCAAAGTGAGCGCCGGTCTCCAGGACCGCCCGCACCGTCTCCAGCCACATCCCGGCATTCACCTCCACGATCTCGCGGAACAGCCCCGGGTCGTCCACCTGCAGGTAGCACAGGTCCTCCAGGCCGATCCATTTGCGGATCTCGCCCAGCAGGCTCCCGCAGTACAGACCGTACAGGTTCTCGCGCGTGTCCTCGACCAGGTACTCACGGCCGCCTGCGCCGAAGGGCACGGTCTCCTCACCGCGCAGCACCGGGGCCTTCACGAACCTCTCGGGGCTGTACTGCAGTCGCGGCAGGAAGTACTCCTCCCAGGAGGCGCGGTCCTTGAGCAGGTGGTCGAAGTCCATGGGGATGCTGCCGGCGCCGGGCTTCTGAAGCAGGACGGTTCCGTTGCCGTCGCGGATCTTGCGCGAGCCGTCGGGCAACTCCTCCACAACCTCAGTGGGGAAGGGCGGCAGGAGCGGCGTTCGGAAGTTGAAGACCGTGAAGTAGTTGAAGTCGAAGCCCAGTTTCTTGGCGATCTGCACATCCATCGGGCCGCCGTCGGAGAACCCTCGTGCCTCCTCGGCGGTCAGGTGTCCCTCGGCCGCCCACTTGGCGAGCGTTTCGGTCCAGTAGCCGAAGTGCACCACCGGGATCGGCCGCGCGCGCTCGTAGCGCAGAAGGCTCAGGGTAAGCTCGCGAGGTGTCATCGGTCTCCCTCCAGATCGTGCGCGGACATGATGAGCGCCCCTTTCGCCGCCATCAGTGCCTTTGCCTTTCTCCGTTGTCGTTCCCCCTCGCCACCGCGTGGAGAGGGGGACAAAGGGGGTGAGGTGCCTTTCACTCCCTCGGCGTCACCACCACGCACTCGATTCCCAGACACTCAGCGATCGCCACCAGGTCGGCCGCATGGTGGCCGATTCCCAGCGCGAAATGATGCGTCGGGCCCTCCGCCACCCAGCGCTTGAGGAAGGTGCGCACCTCCGGGGCGAATCGTCCATGCGTGTTGGTGTTGCCCGTGGGCGGGATCGGTCCGCGCACCGACTCCCCCTCAGCAATCACGAACTTGAACTTGCCCTGGGCCGTCACACCGAGGCTCAGCATGGTGATCGGCCCTTCCTTGATCTGGAACTCGACACTCGCCCCGGAGCCCGGTTTCCCATGGTACTTGCGCAGGCTCCGCAGCGCCGGCTTCCCCTCGGCGATGTTGAGATGATGCGGCCCGTCATGGCCGACCAGCACGGTGTCGCGCTCGAAGTCGATGGGGTGGAACTCGGCGAAGCTCCCGCCGATCTCCAGCCGATCCATGATCAGCATGGCCAGGCACGTCTTGAGGTCGTACTCGCCGCACATCGGGAAGCCCGCCGCACACAGCAGCGAGTTGCCCACGATCAGGTTCGTCACCACCGTCCGCATGGGCGTGCCGGCAGTGCCCTCGTAGTAGTACGCGAGCCCGTCCAGGTGACGCTCGGCAATGAAGGCATCCAGGGCCACCGAGACCCGTGCCGCGGTCGCAAGATCCGCTTCCGTTAGCCGGGTCGTCACCGGATCAGACACCGGGTCGGGCGTGTCGAAGAACCCCAGGATCTCCGCTTGCTTGGCCTGCACCTGCGCCTCCTCGGCGGTCAGGTAGTGGCGCAGAATGTCGTCGGGCTCACACTGCACCACGTGGCACCCGAAGGCCGCCGTCACCGCCGTCGGGTCGGTGTGCATGTCCAGCATCGCTTCGAGGACGTGCCCCATATGTCCGATGCGCGCCCGCTTCAGATCATGCAACACGTGCGCAATCCGGCACCAGCGGGCAAGGTCGGCCTCGGCCTGCGGATCATCATGCAGCATCCCCAGAATCACTTCCGGTGCCCGCTTCCCCATCCGCAGAGCGACGCCGGTGAACTCCGGCACGGAGCAGAAGTCGTCGTTGCACAGTTGCATGTAGGTGCTGCCGTGGGCGTAGTCCATCGCTGCGAGTGGCTGGAGCGCAACGAGCACCACCGGCAGGTTCAGCTCGCGCACCAGCACCCCGAAGGTCGAGGACGTAGCATAGGTCACCATGTCCACGAACAGCACGTCGAGGTCCGCTGCCTTGACCTGCGGCAGCACTCGGTACGCCGCTTCGGCGCAGTCCACCATCCCGAAGCTGACGGCCTCGACTCCCTGCTCCCTGAGCTTGCCAACCAGCACCTGTACCTTCGCCATCAGCTCGTCGAGCAGCCCCGCGAACTGGTCCCAGTACACGCGGTGGCCGACGGCGAGAACGCCGACCCGGGCAGTCAGTGGTTTTCGTCTCGGTACCTGCATCGCTTGTCTCCTCCAGTGTCCTGGGTCAGGGCTTTCCTGCCGCAGTCTGCTACCACGAGATCAGAAGCTCACCGGTGACGTCCTGTGCCTCGAGGTACTCGCCCAGGCGGTCGCTGTGCCAGGTGACCTCCGGCGCCTTGCCCTTGAGGTACGGGTAGCGTGCGTCGATGAGCATCTGCACCCGGTCCCTGGTGCCTTCCTCCGGGTAGAAGCGCACCGTGGCCTGCTTGAGCCCCGACACTGCCAGCCGTATGTTCTTGTCCAGCACCTCCGAGGCCGAGCGCAGCATGCAGCCGACCTCTCCCGACTCCTGCTCGACGAATACCCGACACTCTCTGCGCCACGCGCGAGGCATCGAATAGGTCGAGCGTCCCTCCACCAGCGTCGTCTCATAGCCCGTCAGCAGCGGTGCGCCTTGCGGGAATCGCAGGCTCAGCCGGACATTGGTGTTGGGCGTGTAGCCGGCGAAGACGAAGCCGTTGCTGTGCCGCGACACGCACACCAGCGGGCACTTGAGCTCCGGCGAGTTGCCCTCGAAGTTGCGTGCGAACTCCTGCTGCGTCGGCTTGCTCAGGAGTATCTCATAGCCCAGCGACGCCAGGGCTACTCTCATCAGCCGCTCACCGGGGTACGACCTCTCCAGCGCCAGCGGAATCAGCAGGTGCCCGCCGGTCCGCTCGGGGTCGCAGGAAACGGTGCCACGCACCCAGGCGATTCGTCCGCCCTTCCACTGCGGCAACTCACGAACCAGCGCCGCCGTCCGCCGCTGTCCGCCCTGCGTCGCGACGGCAAGCTCCACCGTCTGCTCGTCTCTCTCTTTCACAGCCGCTTCCATCCCACCGGCGCTGAACAGCCCCGGGTGGAACAGTGTGCGCGTGCCAACCTCCGTGCTCAGCGGCTCAGCCTCCTCGGCGAAGCTCAGCTCGAAGTCCCCCTCGATCGGTTCAGCAACCGTCAGATTCAGCGCCGCCAGTAACTCGTCCTCCGCGTACCGCACCGGGCCATATAGCAGCGCCCGACCGCCCTCAGCCACGAAGCGCAGGATCGCCTGCGACCACTCCGACCCGGCCTCAGGCACCGGGCTCACTAACAGCGACGAGGCCAGCGCGGCCGGATTCGTCTTCAGCGCCTCCACGAAGTTGCCCGTGCTGATGACGCAGTTCAGCGGCAGCCCGTTGTTGACTGCGCCCCGCATGAACCAGTCGCCGAAGAACACCTCGTCGATGCGCGTCGGCTTGCCGTAGACCATGTCGTGGTACTCGTCGAAGGGATACACCCACACCAGGGGCGCGGCCTGGTCAGGAGCGGTCTCAAGGGTGTTCAGCAGGTGGCAGGTGACTTCCCGCGGCACGACCTCCGGCATCTTCCCCCAGGAGTCATCCACGCTCAGGAAGTTGATCGTCGAAGGCAGGTGCGTGCTGCCGTCGGCCCGCAGCCGCGACACCGACATGGGCAGGAAGATGTCGTGCGGTTCACGACCATAGCGGTCGAGCCAGGGGCTGTTCTTCCACCACGGGTCATGGGTGTAGAACCGGAAGGGGTAGCTGTCCGCCGGGAGTTCCGCAATGTGCGACATCCAGCCAATCAGCTCCAGGCCGAAGTCACCATTGAGGGCCGCCCAGGGGCTGTTGGGTGGCGGTTCCATCCCGAAGCCGCCACGGTAGATGTCCTTCAGGGGTGCAGCGTCCGAGGACAGGTCCATGCCGGTGCTCAGGTTGGTCCCGCGGGTCTCCAGTGCGAAGTCCGGGCACTCCTTCCGGAAGTCGTGCCAGAACCCCAGGATCTTGTCGCGGACCTCCTCGCAGCGAGCGGGGGAGAAGCTCTTGCCGTCGAAGATCGCACCACGCAGGGCCCAGGTCTCCATGCCGAAGCCGAAGCCGTTGGAGAGCCACAGGAAGTCGAAGCCCAGGTCGGTCAGGAAGTGCTGCGACTGTCGACCCAGGAAGGTGCCGATCGTGGTCCCCTCAGGAATGCCCTCCGGGAATCCTGCGTAGTGCTCCTTGTCGCCCTTCAGTTCGCCGTAGCAGCACACGAAACTGGCCGTCCCCATCGTGCCGCCGACGCAGATCTCGTTGTGCCGCTCGTACTTGAAGGAGGACTTGGCGAACTCGGGGCCGGGGTCGAAGGTCTCGCCGACACGCACCGGCTTGCCGGTCACCTCCGTGCCGACTTCCTTGAGTATCTCCACCAGCCGCTTCAGGTCGCCGTAGGTGAACTGCCGGGGATGCTCGGTGAACAGATAGGGCCGGCTGTGGAGGGCGATCCCCTCCGGATCGGCAGGATTGGCGGCCCTTGGGTTCGCGCCGCCGATCCAGTAGCACCACTCGAAGGTGGCGTCCAGATCGCCGCCGTAGTCCAGTATCTCCGAGCCGTCGGCGGTCCACAGCATCACCGACACCGTGTCGGCATGCTCAACCAGCGGCAGCCACTGGCGGAACATCCGCCGAGACGTCTCGCGAGTGGCCTCCTCCGAGGCGTCGTTGAAGGGCTTGAGACTGACCTCCAGCGTCACGTTCTTCAGGGACATGGACAGGTCTTCCTTCCCTCACGAAGTTGGTCGCCGATCGCTTCCGGGGTCCCCTCTGTCCCCGTGCGTCAGCTTGTCCGTCATCTTGCCTGCCGCCTCCAGCACAGCCTCTCGCATCTGCTGGAGGCGGTTCTCGTCAAGTCGGGTTGTGGGTGCGCTGCAGCCGATCGCCAGCACCAGGCCTCCCCTTGCGTCCAACACCGGCGCAGCCACCGCGGTTATCCCCGTCCCCTGCGCGTTCTCGGTCTGGGCATAGCCCTCCCGGCGAACCTCGTGCAGCAGGTCGAGCAACTCCTCCACGGTGGACGGCGTGTACTCGCCCGGTCCGGCCAGGGGCTCTCCTTCTGCGTAGCGCAGTTGGGCCTCGGGGGACTGATAGGCGAGAAGCAGCAAGCCGGTCGCCATGAGGTGCGGGTGGTCGATGGCCCGCTGCGTATGTACCACCGCCAGCGGGTGCTCCGACTGCAGCCAGTGGACTACCTGCGCTCGGCCCCGGGTCCAGGTCATCGCCACCACGGTCTCCTCGAAGCGCTCGTAGAGCGTGTCCATGTGCGGCCGGCAGAAGTCGGCCAGGCGCGACAGGCTATCCCCAGCTTCGGCCAGCCGCAGTGCCGCCAGGCCGATCCGGTATCCACGCGTCCGCTCATCGAACTCCAGGAACCCCTTGGCCTGGAGCGTCTTGAGCAGGTTCTGGGCAGTCGGCGCCTTGAGGTCGGTGGCACGGGCAAGCTCACGCACGCCGACCCAGTCGCCTCGTGCAGCGACCTCCTGGAGTAGTCTCAGCGCCCGATCCACAGCCTGGATAGTGTTCATCATCAATAAACGTCGTTCAGTGTGCCGGTACAATACCTTCCGCCAGCATGTCTGTCAACCAGTCTGTGAACTGGCCCCAGCCACGGGGTGAGGTGCCCTTGCCGTCTGTCCTTCGCCCTTGCCTTTTCCCTCTCTCCACCGCGTGGAGAGGGCTGGGGTGAGGGGCCGTGAAGAGAGCCCGTGGGGTCGGTGCCCCACAAACACCGATGCCCGTAGCCACCGGCTACGGGCATCGACAGCGTGGGTTGCCCATCGCCCTAGGCCCCGAACAACTTCACGTAGACCTTCAGCTCCAGTTGCTTCAGGTACCCGCCCGGGTCATCCATCACGAAGTAGCCGACGTAGTACGGGCCCTGCCGGTAGTAGCGGACCCTCGTCTTGTACTGCCCGGTCACTGGGTCGAGGTCACGCAGGATGTCCGTTGCCTGCGCAGCGCTTGGCGCAGCGTTCTTGACGAAGTCGGCGTAGTGGAAGGTGCGGTTGAAGCGGAAGATGCTCTGCGCGACCCCCGGATCTCTGTCGAAGATGTGCCACTCGCAGTAGAAGCAGGCGCCAGGCAGGTAGGCCTCTGCGTCGCTGGTCACCTGCCAGGGCGGCTGGTCCTTGTCCACCGCGACCTTCTCACCGGCCCTCGCACTGACGATCGCGGGATTGTGCGCCCAGGCGTAGGGGGCAATCTCCTTGTCATCCGTCGAACCAAGGAACCGGTTGTCATAGAGCCCGACGCGGATGATCGGCTCCTTGACTACCCAGATCTCACCCGAGGCGTTGGGGTCGGTGTGCAGATTGTCACTGAGGGTGAAGCTGAGCATGTGGATGCTGGACTTCACCCAGTAGGTCGGCACCTTCCTTATGAGCAGGCTGGCCTTGGCCCAGTGTCCACCACCACCGGGCACCATGGCCGTCTCCCAGCCGCCCTCCGCAGGCTGGAAAGCGCTAACATTGACGTCGCCCGGTCCGATCGGCTCCACGGCGACCGACTCCATCTTGGGGTCGCCGCTGAAGGTCGCGGAGCGCTGGTTGTCAAAGACGTAGGCCGGGTAGCCGATGTTGTCCCAGGTGTCGCTGACCTTCTCGAACTGCATCCCGGTCGCGGTCTTGTAGATGTGCTCGACGAAGGCCTCCGTTGCGCCCATGAGGTCGCCCTTCCAGACGCTGACGAGGATGCGTCCGAGCCGATTCAGAACCTCAAAGAGCATCTTGATCTGGGCCCAGGTAGAGGGATAGTCCTCCTCCAGGATGCTCAAGGAGACCCCGATCCGGTTGTACTGCTTGAGGTCGTTCTCAGTCCATTGCGCCACCGGCCAGCGCGGGAAGATGATGTTCCGTTTGTCCGGTGCCGGAAGCTGGCGGATGTAAACCGAACCGCCCCAGGTTGGCCAGCCGTCCTGCACGACCGAGGCCTTGGTGCCGGCGACGATCATGTCCTCCTGCTCCTCGGGAGTCGTTCCCATGCTGGGAGTGCGCAGTCGCGAGACCGTCGAGCAGATGTGGAACTCCCCGTCGCCGTCGTCCATGTCGTCGTCGTCGGGCTCCGACTGGTCGCTGACCTCCAGCGCTCGCAGCTCAGCCACATAGGAGAAGGGGAGACCGCCGGCCTGGCTGTCGAAGTCCAGGTTCACCCGCTCCAGTGACCCCATCTCGGTCCAGTAGTTGCCATTGTAGGTGAGACCGGTCGTCCGCAGTTTCGCCAGGCTGACCGGGTCGGTCGACAGCAGCACGCTGTAGTTGCCGACCTTGGCCGCCGGACACCGCAGGCGCAGTTCGCCTCCATACTCGCGCACCTCGGGGCTCAGCTTCTCGTCGTTGCACAGCACCTCCAGGTCGGGCCAGGCCACGGGCTCGACGCCGACACGAGAGCTCAGAACGATATCCAGACTCGCGGGCGTGCCATCCTTGTGTGTCGGGTAGTTCGGCTGGAAGGCCGCCTCGCATACGTACAGCGGCGGGCCGCTCTCGGGTGGGTTCTGGCGGTTGTAGAAGCTCAGCATCGTGGGCTTGTCCAGCCCCGGACGCAGGATCGCCTGTTCGGCAATCGCCAGCGTGCCCTGGACAGGTCCGTTGGCAGGTACCAGGCGCTCGACATTGTCGATGCCGCCGGTCTGCACCTGCTTGTCCAGGTTGGTGACAATCTCCAGCGTGAACCGCAGGCTGCCCGTGGTCGGGACCTCCTCCTTCGACACCCAGAAGTAGGCATAGTAGGCCCGTGGCTCCTCGATGAACTCAATCTGCTTGTCGCCGGCGACCAGGGGCGTCCAGCCGGTCACCGTCACGGTGGCCGTCGGTGGTTGGGGTGCATCGAAGGGTGTGGTCCTGACGAGCGGTCCCCCAACAGTGGGCGAAGGTATCTGGACCTGCACCGCGATCTGTGGCTTCTCCACCGACCACTTGAGCGAGGCCACCCCACGAGGCCTGATGAGTGTGACCACAGCGCGGTACAGCCCGGCCTTGGCCACAGGGAACTGTCGTGAGCAGGAGTTCTGCCCGGAGGGGATGTACACCGCCGGTCCAGCCAGCGCCCCTACCAGAACCGGGCTCGCCACCGTCCCAGGCGTTCCGCGCAAGGTTCTTGGCCGCGGACCTCCGGCCGTGGCGGTCGGTGCCGCGGAGAGGGCGCCGCTGGTCGGTGCTGCGGACAGGCGGCCAGCAGTCGGCATCGCGGGCAGGCCGCCGCCGGTCGGTGCCGCGGAGAGGGTGATACCGCCACCTCCGAGAGGCACGTCGTCACCTTCCGCTCCGAAGGACGCATCTCGGATCGGCGCTGGCGCAGCCTTGGGCATGAGTTCAGGAAGTAGCGTACTCACCGCAGGCAGCGCTGAGGTCTTGCCCTGAGCGGCCGCGATCCAGGCTGCCACCTCCTGCTCCGTCGGCGCCTGGGAGCCGAAGCCTCGTGCCCAGGCGCCCGCCATGAGTGTCAGGCGGCGCTCCTGGCCCCTGTAGCGGGCAAGGTCCTGCGGACGCTCAATGCCAAGCGCCTGCACCAGTCGCAGGCAATTCGCGTCTGTCCCCTTCGCTCCTAACAGCGGTGCCAGCTCCGCCTGCTGAGCACGCAGCAGAACCGTACTCGGGCTCAGACCCGTCTGCTGGCTGACCGCGAGCAGACTCTGGCGGTCCTTCACCGGCTGAGGCAGTCCCGCCAGGGGTGCGACTCGCGTTGGCGCTCTGCGTGGTGGAAGTGGCTGACCGAACAGCGGATTCAGGAAACCGAGGGGTGACCAGGAGGTCACCGAGGTGAAAGAAGAAGGATGCGCCTTGCCGGCCAGGAACACCAGAAGGGCGATGAAGAGTACTACGACCAGAAACCACTTGCGGTAGTGGCTGGAGGCGCGTTGGTGCCCGCCTCCGACGAGATACCCCTTTCCATGCTCCAGGGCAAAGCCGCTCTGTCGCACCATGCCCTTCAACCTCCCCATCCCTCAGCCCCCCGGGGTGCAGACCATGACTGGTTACTCCTTCGGAGTCCAGGGCCGGAATCCTGCCACCTGGAAGATGCCAATTCGGCCGGACCCTGCCACCTGGTGTCAGGGTCCTAACACGCGCAACAGCCACTCCAAAGCCTGCTGTGACCAGGCCCCGTGAGTGGCTGTTGAGAGGAAATGCCTTGTCTGTCGGAAAGCCGCTACTTGCCCGCGGCCGCCCACATCATTCCGCGCGTCACAAGCTCCAGCACCTGCGGCATGCGCACGTTCTCCGCCACATGGCCCAGGGAGCAGTAGTACACCCGGCCCTTGCCGTAGCTCTTGGTCCAGATGACCGGCATGGCCGTGTAGCCGAACATGGTGGTCGCGTGGACGCAGTTGGCCGGGTCCACGTGCATGTAGTACTGCTCCGAGGTGATCTCGAAATCGTCGATCCCCTGTGTCAGCGGGTGCCACGGGTCGAGGAGGTGGACCTTGTACGTCATGCCGGCGCCACCGGGATGCGCGACCCACTGGCCGCCGACCATGTACTGGAACTCGGTCTGCTGGCGGAAGGCGTCGCCCATCCCACCATGCACGCCGGCGATCCCGCAGCCATTCTTCACCGCCTCCAGCAGGGGCTTGAGCTGGTCGCCGCTGATGTCACCCATGGTCCAGATCGGGACCACCAGGCTGAGCGACTGCATGAGCGCCTCGTCCTTGAAGGAGTCGAGGGTGTCGGATACGGTGACGTCCACGCCGTTCTTGCGCAAAGCTTCGACCAGAATCTCAGAGACCGGTCCGGGCTCGTGGCCCTGCCAGCCGCCCTGGACAACGAGTGCCTTCCTCATGGGTTCCCTCTCCATCGTGCCGCGGGCCGTCAGCCCCGGCATCCTCGGCTTAGTGTTGATGCAGTGGTCTCGCTGAACAAACACCTTTCCCCATAGGGCGGCGGTATCCTTCCGTCTCCAGGTGCAGCGTGGTATACTTGCGACGTGGGTCTCTCCAAGCCCATCGCTCTGATCACTGCGCCGCGGGGTCATGCCCTTCTTGCTGCTCCCCGTCTTCTTCCGAGGTCCCGTCATGAAGGCCCGAAATGCCTGTATCCCCTGCATGTTGTCGCAGGCCTACAATACTGCCGTCCAGTGCACTGACGATCGAGAGTTGCAGCGCCGAATCCTCGATGAGACCATGCGCCGCTACACCGGCGTCGATCTGACGCTCACTCCCGGGGAGCACTCGCAGGTCGCCTTCGAGCTCTGCCGTGAGCTGAGCGGCGTTCACGACCCCTACCATCGCCTCAAGACCGAGTCCAACGAGGCAGCACTGGAGCTGTACCCGGCCCTTAAGGAGCGTCTTGCCCACAGCGCCGATCCCCTGCGCGATGCCTTGCTGCTCGCCGTCGCGGGCAACATCATCGACCTTGCCATCGCGAGTCGTTTTGACCTCGTCGAGGACATCGTGAAGCAGATTGACCGCGGCTTCGATGTGGAAGAGCTGGAGGCTTTCCGCGCTGCCCTCGGCCGTGCCCGGTCGGTGCTCTACCTTGCGGACAACTGCGGCGAGATCGTCTTCGACCGGCTCCTCGTAGAGGTCATCGGCCCCGAGAGGGTCGCCCTGATGGTGAAGGCCGGTCCCATCGTCAATGATGCGATGCTCGAAGATGCCGAGCAGGTCGGCCTGACGGACCTCTGCCGCGTCGTAGACACGGGGTCGAACTACTTCGGCTTCCCCTGGGGGATCGTGAGCGAGCAGGCCCGACAGGAGTTCGCCGCCGCCGATCTGGTCATCTCCAAGGGCCACGCCAACTTCGAGACCGTCAGCGAACTGGGCCCCGAGGGCGACAAGGTCTGGTACCTACTGAAGGTGAAGTGCGACGAGGTCGCCTCCGAGTTGCAGGCCCAGTGCGGCGATATTGTTCTGGTGTCTCATTCGTCGGCCCGGAAGCGTGCCGGCGAGGCCCGAGGATAGCCTTCATCGCAGGCCTACACTCAGCCCGGTTGTGGTAAACTGCCACCAGGCGACCAAGGTCGCTGGTCGCACCTTTGTGCCGAGGAAGGGGTCGCAATGCCCGCCCTCACTGCAAAAGCCTGTATGCTCCTCGCCGTTGTGTGCGCCCTCCTGATCTGTGGGTGTCGCTCTGCGACCCCGCCGGCCCCAGCCGGCCCTACAGCTCCCCCTGCAAATCCTACCGCACCGGCGCCCGTTGCTGCAGCTCCGTCTGCACCGCAGGCCCAGGCCGCTCCCTCGGGAGACGCCGGCTTCCTGCAGGGCCTCCAACGCGTCGCCGATACCCGCGTCCAGTACCGCTATGTCGTCGACGAGCAGGCCGGCGAGTACCACTGGTGGACCTGCCCGCGGGTTGCCGGGCAGACGGGCATCAAGCCCACGACCATGAGCAGGGAAGAGCTCAAGGCCCGGGGCTATAGGCCCTGTCAGGTCTGTCGTCCCGACATGGACGTGCCGCCTCCGGCTCCGAAGGCCCCGGAGAAGCCTAAGCCTGATGAGCGTCGCCGCAAGCTGGAGCAGCCCATCAAGGTGGAGGCCGTGAACCAGGAGGCGGCCAACGCCGAGGCCGACAAGACTCCCGACGCCGGCGCCACCAGGGCAGAGAAGGGTGCTGCTACCAAGGCCGCTCCCGCGGGCGGCGCAAGGCCTTCGCCGACTCATCCCGTTCCCAGGCAGGCCCCTCGCTGATCGCCGGAAGGTACGCGATGCTCTGACGGGGAAGAACCCGAGGCTTGAGTGACAACGCCGAGGGAGGCTTCCCATGCGACTGGGGACTGTAACCTACAACCTTGCCAAAGACTGGAACCTTGACCAGCTCCTGGATATGTGCCGCAAGACCGGCTTCGAGGGCGTCGAACTACGCACCACGCATGCTCATGGCGTCGAGCCGAGCCTGACCGCCGAGGAGCGGGCCACCGTCAAGGGCAAGTTCCAGCAGAACGGAGTCGTGTTGTGCGGCCTGGGGACCGTCTGCGAGTACCACTCGGCCGATCCCGAGGTCGTCCGCCAGAACATCAAGCTCACCGAGGACTTCATCAAGCTGGCCAAGGACGTGGGCGCCATCGGCGTCAAGGTCCGGCCGAACGGCTTCGCCGAGGACAAGGGCATCAGCAAGGAGCAAACGCTGGAGCAGATCGGCAACGCGCTCCTCGACTGCGCCAAGATCGCCGAGCCCTACGGGATCGAGCTGTGGCTTGAGGTGCACGGGCCGGGGACCAGCCATCCGCCCTACATCCAGCGGATCATGGAGGTCGCCGACCACCCGCTCGTGGGTGTGTGCTGGAACTGCAACCAGGCCGACATCAAGGACGACTCCATCCAGGAGTACCTTACCCCGCTCGTCCACAGAGTCCGCGAGTGCCACATCCACGACCTGTACGAGGACTACCCCTACTTCGAGCTCATCAGTATGCTGCAGGAGGTCGACTTCGACGGCTTCTGCCTGACCGAGATGCCGGAGAGTTGCGAGCCCGAGCGGCTGATGAAGTACTACCGCCTGCTCTGGAGCGAGTGGACCGAGTAGCCCTGCAGCAGTCCACGACTACAGCCATCGCAAACACAGACGGCGGCCCTTCCCGGGGCCGCCGTCTTCGCTATTCGTGTCGGGTTGCCGGCGGACCGCCTACGCGCCGCCGATCACCATGATGCCGTCGATGAGAACGCTGGGGACGATGGTCCCAGGCTCCTCGCGGTAGTCGCTGGAGACCGCCGTGATGTTGTTGAGCATCTCGAAGACATCGCTGCCGATCATCGTGGTCTTGACGGGATAGGCTAGCTGCCCCTTCTCGATCTTGAAGCCGAAGTCGACGGTGGCCGAGATGTCGCCCGTCGCTGACTCGGGCTGCAGGCCGCCCGAGTTCACATACAGTCCCTCGTCGATCCCGGCGATCAGCTCCGCCTCCGTCTTGTCGCCTCGCTCCATCTGCGCGTTGCCGTAGCCGATGCCCACGGCGGGTGAGTAGCCGCCACGCATCGCATGGCCCGTGCTCGGAACCCCGGCCTTGTTCGCGGTGTAGGAGTTGTGCAGGTAGCTGGGCAGCACGCCCTTCTCAAGGAGAGCTCGGCGCTGCTTGGGCGTACCTTCGGCATCGACCCCATGGGAGGCGAGACCACCCGGAACGAAGGGCTCCTCCCACACCGTCAGCAGGGGAGAGGCAATCTGCTGCCCTTCCTTGCCGATCATGAAGGACCGCTTGCGCTGAATCCCCTCGGCATTGGCGGCGCCGATGGCTGAGCCGATGAGGCTCGCGGCCGCCATGGGTCCAAGCACCAGCGGCATCCGGGCCTTCCCGACGTGCTTTGCGCCGAGGAACTTGAGCGCTTGGTCGGTAGCGATCTTCCCCACACCCTCAGGCTTGAAGTCGGCCATCTGGCGCGCGACATCGTACTCGAAGTACGCGCCGACATCCTCGCCCTTCATGACCACGGCCATGAAGCTGATGCTGACCTCGGTGCTGCGCGTGTAGAGGGAGACGCCCGTGGAGCTGACGATGGCTCGCTCGCCACACCCGAGACCGGCGTCACCGGACAGCGCCAGGTCCGGCGTGACCTCCCGCGCTTCCTCGATCCCCCGCTGACACCACTCGACTACCTGCTCCGCAGGAAGGCCCGCGACTGCATCATCCCAGAGCAGAGGCACTTCCTGGTAGGGCTGGGGCTCCGGCAGGTTCCTGAAGTCCGGGTCGCCGTGGGTGGCCCTGGCCATGTCGGCCGCCTGCTGACCCACCTCGCGGGCTGCCGCTTCGCTCAGAGTAGTGGTGGTTGCAGCGCCCATGCCGCCCCTGAAGAAGGCGCGGACACCGATGCCGTAGTCGCGGACCACCTCGCATTCGCGGATGCTGGTGTTCTCCACGATCACGCCGACGCTGCGACCGGAGGCGACGACGGCATCAGCCCACTCGGCTCCGGACTTCATGGCGGACTGGACGGCAAGCTGGGCGATATCAACAAGGGATGACATGATGCACTCCCGGTGAAACGTGGTTTGGCTGCGGCAAGCGCCGCTGACGGGTTGTGGCTACAGCGCGCGTACCTCGATCCTCTTGCCCTTCCGGGCGCTCTCGATGGCCGACAGGACCATCGCCAGAGACTTGATGTTGTCGTGACACTCGGTCTGGGGGACCTCACCCGTGCGCAGGAACCGGAGCATCTCGCGCAGCGATCCGTGCATGCCCGGGTACTTGAGCGGCGACGTGGACACTCTGAGGTCCTTCAGCGGTCGGTTGAAGCCCGTGTCGCCGGCCACTACCTGCCCGCAGGGGTCCTGATCGTGATCGTACAGCAGCGTGCCCTGCTGGCCGATGAGCCGCCAGTCGCCGTTCCAGCTCGTATGGCAGCCCTCAGCGCACCAGCTCCCGCGGTACGTGAAGACGATGCCCTGGGTCATCTCGAATACGCAGGTGGCGGCCACATCGCCCTTGTACCAGGAGCCCTGCGGGTTGAACTCCAGCGCGTAGACGGACACTGGATCAACTCCCGGCAGGAAGAACCGGGCGAGGTCGAAATGGTGAATCGCCATGTCCAGGAGCAGCGGGCTGGGCATCTCGTCGCGGAAGCCGCCGAAGTGGGCTCCCAGGTAGAAGTCGCAGTTGGCGGTGGTGATTTGCCCGATCCGACCTGCCTCCACGGTCCGCCGCACGCGGTCGTGGCGGTTGTCCCAGCGGCGCGACTGGCTGACCATGTACAGCCGGCCGGTCTCCTCCGACACCTTCACCATCTTGCGGGCCTGAGCCATGGTCGCGGCCATGGGCTTCTCGCTGACCACATGGCAGCCGGCTCGCAGGGCGGTACAGGTAACCTCGCAGTGCGCCTCGGGAATGGTGAGGTCGATCACGAAGTCCGGCTGGTGTTTGACCAGCATGGCTTTCAGATCGGTCGAGACCTCCGTGTCGATCCCGTACTTGGCGAGCTGGGCCTGTGCAACCTCCGGCCGCAGATCAACGACGGCTCGCACCTGCACCTTTTCCTTGATCAGCGGCGGGAACCAGGCGTTCGAGATGCCGCCGGCGCCCACAACGACACAGGAGGGCCGAGCCATACAGGATGCTCCTCAGGTGGAGACTGAATACCAGGGCAAGCTCTTCGTCCCTACTCCTGGCCACCGACCACGACTTGCTCAATGGCCAGATGCGGGCCGCCGGAGTCTACCGGGGCGCCTTGGCCATCCTTGCCACAGGTTCCGCCCAGCTCAAAGGTCAGATCGTCGCCGACGGCAGTGACCTTCTGCAGCGTCTCCAGTGTCAGCCCGGAGATGCACACATTGCGGTAGTGCTGGCCGAGCTCGCCGTCCTCGATCGCGAAGGCGTGCTCGACGTTGCACGTGAACTGCCCCTGGGCCGTGAAGACATAGCCCCAGTGACCGCCGCTCAGGTACAGGCCGTTGCGGACCTGCTCCAGCATCTCGTCGAAGGTCCAGTCGCCGGGCTCGATGTACGTATTGCTCATCCGCACGATGGGCGGGTAGGAGTGGCCCTGTGCCCGAGCACTGCCCTGCGGAACGGCACCAAGTCGCGCGGCCGTCTCGAGGCTGTGTAGGTAGCCCTGGAGGATGCCGTTCTCAACCAGGACGTGACGGGTGGCACGGGTGCCCTCGTCGTCGTAGGCGAAGGAGCCGTTGAGCTTCTCCAGCGTCGGGTCGTCGTAGATGTTCACGGTCTCCGCCGCTACCGGCTTCCCGAGTTTGTCCCTCAGGATCGACTCCCCGGCCCAGACGGCGTCGGCTTCACAGTTGTGCCCAAAGGCCTCGTGGACGAGCAGCCCGCAGATGATGGAGTCGATCACGACGTCGAACTTCCCTGCCGGTGCGCGCTTGGCGGACAGCATCTCCACAGCCTTCCGGGCCGTCTTCGCAGCGAAATCCTCCGGGTCGATGCCCTGAATGAGCTCATACCCCGTTGAGTTCGAGCGGTTTTTCGAGGCCGTCTGTCGCACGTCGCCCTCTTGCGCGGTCACGTGGACGTTCAGCCCGCAGCGCACCGAGGAGCCCTCGATGTAGGTGCCCTCACTGTTGGCGATGATCTCCGAGCCGGCGCTGTCGCGGTAGTTGGCAACGGTGTTGACGATGCGCGGGTCCTGCTCCCGAGCCAGCTTCTCCAGTTCGTAGATGGCGCTGACGCGGTCCTGCAGCGGAATCTCGCGGGGATCGACCTTGAAGTCGGCCTCGTCGTGGGCCTCAACGGGCTCAAACTGCGCGACCATGCCGGGGTCGGTCACGTTTGGGCTCGCAGCGCGGGCCATGCTCACCGCGTCCTCGACACAGCCCCGGAGCTCCTCGCGAGTCGGGTTGTTGGTCGGTGCGAAGCCCCAGGCACCGTCCACGAGGACGCGTACACCCGCTCCTCGACTCGAGGCGGTGCTGACCCGATCGGCGATCCCATCCTGCACCGACACGCCGGTGCCCGTTCCCTCGGTGAGACGAAGGTCGGCGAAGGACGCGCCGAGGCTCTTGGCGTACTGCAGTACTTCTTCCAGCATCTCACGCATGGCGAAGACTCCCCTAGGGTACAGTGGTCAAGGGCCGGATCGGTCCAGCTCAGTCCTCGGCGGCCCCTCGGTGTTGTTGCCGTAGACGGTCGGCCAGAGCATCCACCCCGGCAATCAGGGCCGTCCGGATCAGGGGCTCGAGGACACCCAGGTCCAGGTCCAGGACACGACTAGCTTCCTGCGCAGGCTCCTCCTCGGAGGAGCCAGACTCCGGTGTGGCTTCGTCGGCTTCTTCACTCGCCGAGGGCTCACCGCGGCGCCGCCCGAGGAAGTACCCGGCGACGACTCCGGCGATCCCGCAGACCACTGTGACGAACCACGGGCTGCGCACCGTCTCCTGCAGGGCAGGTGGCTTCAGACTTGCGAGCGCCCGCTCCTGGAGGCGCCGCCACTTTTCGGCCAGGTCGTCAGCGGTCACCCGGGTCTTCGTCGCTGCGTCGGGCATCCCGCATCACCCCCCAGGCGCAGAGAGCACCGGCGATCGCGCATACTCCAAAGGCAACAGAATAGGCAGCGGCCTTGGTTCCCAGCCAGGCGTAGAGGACGTTGAACCCGGCCAGGGCGAGAAACACTCCGGCCATGATCGCCAGGCCCAGCGCCAGGCCCAGGAGCAGCACCTTCTTCGCCGCCCTCTTCAGCGGCTCGGCAAGGATGACATGTACGGCGTCGGCTGCGTTCTGCTTGAGGTAGGCGCCAAGAGTGGCGATGAACTCACGCAGGAGTTGCCCCAGCGGCTGCTCCTCGGACACGATGCCATCACCGCCATCCTGGGCAGCCGACACGAAGCTATCTCCCGACGGGACTGCCGGACCGACGCCGATCAGTCACCCTCAGGGGATTTGTGCTCCTGGCGGCCGCGGGATTTGAGCTGCCGAACCACTGGCAGCAGACGTTCGAACAGCGCGTACCACAGTGGCGAGAACACGAGGTCCCAATCGCCAAGATATTCAACATACTCGGCCCCGAAACCTCTTTTGAAGCGGTTCAGTCCGGCAATGTGGGGCTCGGTTGGCTCGCCCTCGACCTCCGGCGAGACGCCCCGCATGTCGTAGACCGTGCAGCCCTGGGCCTTCGCCCACCGCATCATTTCCCACTGCATCAGGTGATTCGGCATCAGGTTGCGGTGCTCGTTGTCAGAGGCGCCGTAGACGTACCAGCACTGCCGCCCCAGGGCGAAGGCAATCGCTCCGGAAGCAACTGCCTCACCGGCACGCGCCAGAAAGAGCGTGCCCAGGCCCCGCTGTAGGATCCTCTCGAGCAGGTCCTGGAAGTACGACCGCGCCCGGACGCGGAACCCATCACGCTCGGCGGTCACCTGCAGCACATCATAGAAGGCGTCCATGGCGGCCGGGCTCACTTCGGTGGTCACCGTCACACCCTTGCGGGCGGCAAGCCGGACGTTGTAGCGCCACTTGGAGTGGAAGCTCGCGAGGAGCGCGTCCTCATCCCTCGAGATGTCGACCTTCATGACCGAGCGCGGCTGGGTCGCACCGAAACCGTGACCGGCGGCCCTGGGTGCCGCGAAGCCACACTGACGCAGGGCCGCTGCGAAGGACTGCTCCGAGGCCGGGACAGCCGGATCCGTCTTCAGGGCGATGCCGCCATGCTCGCGCGCTCCCTGGCGGATGCAGGCCACGAGTTCGCTGAGAGCCTCCGGAACCGTCGGGTCAACGAGCGGTCCACGGGGGCAATAGAACAGACTCCGCCGAGTGTGGGGGAGAGGTCGCTTGAGTACCAGGGCAGTGGCTACGAGACGGTCGTCACGCCGGACGCAGAAGTGCAGCGGCTCCCAGCCGGTGCGGGATTTGAGCTCTCCCCACTCCCAGCACTGGAGCACGTCTCCGTACGGATGCGCAGCGACAAACTCGTTCCACTCGTGTCGGTTGGATTCACAAGACTGCATGAGGGCACAGACCTTCGGTTATCTAGGCACACAGAGGCACCGGCCGGTGACTGCAACCGCCGGTCTTGGGGGCCTTCAGTTCGATCGACCGGAGCCATACAGGGCCTCGGCTTCGGCAAGGCGGGCACGACGTCGGGCAGCCACAGTGGCCGGGTCCATCGGTCCCGGCATGATGAAGGCCTCGTCGTCTGGCGCGTGCAGACCCAGCAGGGCACGGAACACCTGATCGGCCACCGGCACTGCGGTCTCCCCACCGGTTCCGCCGCCGCCGACAAACACGCACACGGCGTACTGCCGTTCGCCCGGTCCGGCCTCATAGGGGGCAAAGCCGATGAACCAGGCGTGCGTCGGCTCGTCGCGCACGTGCTGGGCTGACCCGGTCTTGCCGGCCGAAGTGATTGGTAGCTCGCGCAGCACCTTCGCGGTGCCATGCTCGTCCTCAACCGCCAGCCTCATGCCCTGACGAACAATGCCGATCGTCTCGGGTTTGACCTGTAGTTGCCGCGAGCGTCCCAGGAGATTGACCGTGTCCTGCCGATGCATGTACTGCGGCCATCGGACGCGTGAGACCAGGTTGGGCGTAACCAGCTTGCCCCCGTTGGCCAGCGCTGCAGCGATCACACACATCTGCACCGGCGTCACCGTGAGGCGGTCCTGGCCGATAACGAAGTTCAGAGAGTTGCCCTGACGCCACGGTTGGCCGGTCTCGTTGATGCTGAACTTCGGCGACGGGACCTGCCCGGCGACCTCGCCCTTGAGCCCGAGACCGGTGGACTCACCGAGCCCAAAGCGCCGAGCATAGTCGGCGATCGCGTCGGGGTCGAGGTTGTGCTGTAGCACGCACTGGTAGAAAAAGATGTTGCAGGACTTGGCGATGGCTTCGAGCAGGTCGACGGCGCCATGTCCGCCGCGGTCTGAAGTCCAGCAGCGGAAGGGCTCGTGCCGACGTCCCACGTGGATGGTCCCGGTGCAGTACGCTGAGGAGGCCGGGGTCACGTTGGTGGTCTCCAGCGCCGAGCAGATCGAGACCACCTTGAAGACCGAGCCCGGAGGGTATGCGCCTGCGGTCGCCTTGTTGAGCAGGGGAAGACCGGGCGTCTTCTGCGCAGCCTGCCACAGCTCCGGCGTGATCCCGCTTACCCAGTCGTTCGGGTCCAGACAGGGCTCGCTGGCCAGGGCCAGGACGTCGCCATTTCTCGTGTCCATGACGACGACTGCACCCATGGCGTCGCTGCGGCCATGGAAGGCATCCCGCAGGGCCCTCTCGGCGACCCACTGCACCTCGGCGTCCAGCGTCAGGTTCACCAGGGCTCCCGGCACCGGTTCACGTTCGGCAATGAGCCGCTGAGACGCTCCGACGGAGTCGACCTCGTACACCGTTCGGCCGCGACGACCGGGCAGAAGGGGCCGCGGTGCCTTGCCCGTCGTGTCCAACTCACACATCGCCTCCGCGCCCTCGATCCCGATGATCGAGGACGGGTCATAGATCAGATCCGGGTTCGTCCCACTGAGGTCGGAGGCCGTCGGGTCCTGACGATCCAGCGGATAGATGTAGGCCTTGACCTTCTCCAGTTGGTCGCGGCTGATGGCCCGGGCATACCCGATGGTCTGGGCAGCCAGCGCCCCGTAGGGATAGTGGCGGCGAGTGGTCGTCACCACGCTGATGCCCGGCAGGTCCATCTGGCGTTCCTCGATCCGCGCTACCTGGTCGAAACTCAGGTCCTGGCCGAGGTTACCCAGGGGAACCGGCTCCACTGCAGTGGCCTTCGCCCCGCGCTGGAGAGCCTTGCGGACCTCAGCGGTCGACACGGGGTCTTCGGGTGTCGAGAGGGTGCTGGCGAGGAAGGTCACCTCGCGTTCCAGCGACACCTGGTCCTCGGGAAGCTGGGAGGGGATCATGCAGAGGTTCCACACGTCCCGGTTCTCAGCCAGAACCCGTCCGCGACGGTCGCAGATGAGCCCACGGGGTGCCTGCTTCGTCACCACCGTCGTCCGGTTCATCTCCGCCTGGACGGCATAGTCGGACCAGTGCGTGAGCTGGATCCACCACAAGCGTGTGGCGATTCCCAGCAGCGCAAGGCCGAGAAAGACCCCGAGAGCCTTGATCCGGAAGTAGGGGTTCGGCATTCGCAAGCCCGTCGTTAGTGGTCAGTGATGGTGCGTCTGCGGCTACTAGTCCAGCCCCGGTGGGCCTCCACCGTTCCCGCGGTCACCTTCGGACGGCTTCTTGCGCTCCTCGGAACGCGAGGAGGACTGTCCACCGCCACCCTCCTCCGAGCGCCCACGTCGAGGTCGATCAGCGCCGTCGCCGCCATGGCCATCCCCGGACCGGGATGGCCCGTGGACCGTGCAGTATCCCGCCGGTGCGTCACCGTGGCTGTAGCGCCTGACGATCGACGCCGGACAGTAGGGCGTTGCCAAAAGCCCACTGGAGGGGCATACCACGGCCGTTACGCCATGATCGTCGTCCCCACCGGCGCCGGGTTCGGTGTTCCGTCCGGCCTCACCGTGAACCGTGCAGTAGCCGGGAGGAGCCTGCCCCTTCTTGAGTGCCATTTCCTTGGTGACGGGGCAGAACCGCGTCGCCCTCAGGCCGGTCTGCACGCAGATCGTTACGAAGTTGTCGGTGGTCTCTCTCGCGGGTTGTTCCTCTCGCTCAGCGCGCGCGCCCTCTCCCTCGGGGAAGTTGCCCTTGACCCCCAGGATCTCGGTGGCACGGCGGGTGAAGTCGGCCCAGACCGGCGCACATAGCCCGCCACCGGAGGCACCGTGCATCTGGGCGTTGTTGTCATTGCCAACCCAGACAGCCGTACTCAGGTCCGGGGTGAAGCCCACGAACCACACGTCACGTTCCCCGTTGGTCGTGCCTGTCTTGCCCCCGCAGGGGAGTCCGCAGGCCCGTGCACGCCTCCCGGTGCCTGATTCCACCACCGTTCCCAGCATGGAGAGCATACTCGTCGCCGTTGCGGCGCGGAGGACACGGGCCATCTCCGGCTCGTAGCTGACGACAACCTTGCCCTCGTAGTCCTCAATCCGTCGGATCAGACGGCGCGTGGGTCGCAAGCCGCCGTTGGCAAAGGCACAGTACCCGGCCGCCTGCTCCATCGGGCTCAGTTCGGAGGTCCCCAGCGCCATCGCCAGCACCGGCCGCAGTCGCTCCCGGGGGATGTCCAGCACCCGTGCCGCCAGCCGTTGCACTGCCCCCGGAGTCAGCTTCTGCACGATCCGCACCGAGACGAGGTTGACCGACTGCGCCAAGGCCCAGCGGAGGGTGTAGTTGCCGCCCTGGTGGGGCGTGTAGTTCTTCGGAGACCACGTCTGCCCGGGCCCGAGTTGGATGGTTATCGGGTCGCCGCTGAAGACTGATTCGGGGCCATAGCCGTTCTCCAGCGCCGCGGCCCAGATATAGGGCTTGAAGGACGAACCGGGTTGCCGTCCGTAGCGTGGCCCTCCAGGCGCTGCGCGGTTGTACTGCACTTTCTCATAGGGGCCCACGCCGCCGACCATCGCCAGCACCCGTCCGGTCTTCACCTCTACACAGCACATGGCTCCCTGACCGTTCAGGCCGCCCTCGATGTTCCCCGAGGATCGCAGGTCCTCAACGCCTTCGGTGAGTTCCTCCTCGGCCGCCTTCTGCAGCCGAACATCCAGGGTCGTGTAGACGCGCAGGCCGCCCTGGTAGACAGCGTCGTAGCCGTACTGGTCGCATAGCTCGCGCAGCACGAGGTTGGTGAAGTGCGGAGCGTGAGTGGCCACAACCGTCTGCTCCTGCGGCGGCTGCAGACCTTCCTTGACTGGAACCTGCTTCGCCTGCGCGCGCTGCTGGGCGTTGATGAAGCCCTCCCGCTCCATCCACGCGAGCACCGAATCGCGCCGCTTCTGGCAGCGGTCCGGGTACCGGTAGGGCGAGTACCCGACAGGCCACTGGGGCAGCCCGGCCAGGAGCGCACACTCGGCAAGAGTGAGCTGCTCAGGGTTCTTGCCGTAGTACATTTTGGCCGCAGCCTTCACCCCAAACACGCCGTGCCCGTAGCAGACCTGGTTGAGGTACATCTCCATGATCTCGTCTTTGGAGTACTTGCGCTCCATCTGCAGCGCAAGGACCGCCTCCTTGAGCTTGCGGTCCCAGGTCTTCTTCTTGGTCAGCCACAGGTTCCTGACGAGCTGCTGGGTGATCGTGCTGGCACCTTGCTCGGCCGACTTGTGGGTGATGTCGATGTAGGCCGCACGAGCCATATCACGCGGGCTGACCCCCCGGTGCTCATAGAACCGACGGTCCTCGATAGCGATCGTAGCCTGAACCATCTGCTCGGGTATCTGCTGCAGTTCTACCGGCTCACGGTTCTCGTTGTATACCCGCGCCAGGAGTGTGTGGGCCTCGGTGCCGTCCTTCTGAACTTCGGTAGAGTAGATCTCCGTGCCTACCCGAGGTCGGTAGGACCACAGGTCCTCGTTGTCGGGCATCAGTCGGGTGATCTGCTCGAGGGCGCCCAGCATGAAGCCAAAGCCGATGAAGCCGCAGATCATGATGCCTGCGTTCATCCAGCGGAAAGCGTGTCGCATTGTCGAGAGGGTCGGATGCTGTTTCATGGTCACTATCGCGGATTATAGGGCAAGGAAGGCCCGTGCGCAATTGCCGGCCGCGCTGAGGTCCGGGGCCGGACACGCCTTGCCTGAGCCCTTCGAGAGAGTACGCCTGAGCCCTTGACCACTAGGCAGGCGCCGCCACAGGATCGGTCCCGTCGCGGCGCCTCCAAGGACTCTTCGGTTGGCCCTAGACCCGTCGCCGGCTACTCGCTGGGCGGCAGATCGAGCTTGATGTGCAGGTCGCGCAACTGCTGGGTGTCGACCTCGGTAGGCGCTCCCGACATCAGGTCCTGCGCTCGCTGGGTCTTCGGGAAGGCGATGACGTCGCGAATGCTCTCCTCGCCGCAGATGATGGCCACGATGCGGTCGAAGCCCGGTGCGATCCCGGCATGGGGTGGCGCACCGTACTTGAAGGCGTTCAGCAGGAACCCAAAGCGCTCCTGGGCCTGCTCGGGCGTGATCCCCAGGATGTCGAAGACCTTCTGCTGGATGTCAGGGCGATGGATTCGGACGCTGCCGCTGGCAACCTCCGAACCGTTGAGCACGACGTCATAGGACTGCGCGCGCACCTTGCCCGGATCACTGTCGAGATACTCCCAGTCCTCCGGGTGGGGCATGCAGAAGGGGTGATGCTCGGCGTCCCAGCGCTTCTCCTCTTCATTCCAGGCAAAGAGTGGGAAGTCGAGGACCCAGCAGAGCTGGAAGTCGCCCGGCTTGATGAGCCCTTCGCGCTGCGCCATCTCGCGACGGATCCAGTCCAGGGATTCGGCCACGATTGCCGGCGCATCGGCCACCATCAGGAGCAGGTCACCGGGCTCCGCACCGAAGGCCGACAGGATCTGCTGGATCTGTTCGGCGCTGAAGAACTTGGCGATCGGGCTGTCCACGCCGCCCTCCACTACGCGCATCCAGGCCAGACCCTGCGCCTTGTGGAGCTTGGCGAAGTCGGTCAGCTTGTCCAACTGCGCCCGGGCGTAAGTACCGCAGCCCTTCGCGCAGATGCCCTTGACTTGCCCACCCTTCTTGAGGGTGCCCGTAAAGACCTTGAACTCGCTCTCTGCGACGATCGAGCCCAGGTCGACGAACTCCATCCCAAAGCGCAGGTCCGGCTTGTCCGTCCCGTACCTGGACATGGCCTCGGCATAGGTCAGGGTGCGGAAGGGACGGGGCAGCTCGACGCCCAGGGTCTCGCGGAACATGGCCGCGTACAGACCCTCAGCCATCTCCATGATGTCGCTGAGCTCAACAAAGGACATCTCGATGTCGATCTGCGTGAACTCGGGCTGGCGGTCGGCACGCAGGTCCTCGTCGCGCAGGCAGCGCGCGATCTGGTAGTAGCGGTCCATGCCCGCAACCATCAGCAGTTGCTTGAGGATCTGCGGCGACTGCGGAAGCGCATAGAAATGCCCCGGATTGACGCGACTCGGGACCAGGTAGTCCCGGGCGCCTTCAGGGGTCGGGCAGAACAGCAGCGGTGTCTCGACCTCCAGGAACCCGAGACCGTCGAGGTAGTCGCGGGCTGCCTTCGACGCCTTGGCCCGCAGTTGCAGGTTGCGCTGCATCCGGTCGCCGCGCAGGTCGATGTAGCGGTAGCGCATCCGCACATACTCATCGGTGTCGGTTTGGTCGGAGATGGAGAAGGGAGGCGTGTCGGCCGCGTTGAGTATCTGGGCCTCCTGGACACGAACTTCGACCATGCCGGTGGCCAGGTCAGCGTTCACAGTACCTTCCGGGCGGGGCGCCACGGTGCCCTTCACAGCGACCACAAACTCGCTGCGCATCTCGTGAGCGAGCTTGTGGGCCTCCGGCGCCTCAAGAGGCGCGAAGACAACCTGCACTAGCCCGTAGCGATCGCGCAGGTCGATGAACACGACGCCACCGTGGTCGCGCCAGCGGTGCACCCAGCCGTTGAGGATGACCTCCTGGCCGACGTGCTCGATCCGCAGTTCGCCACACTTGTGCGTCCGCTTAAGGAAGGTGGGTGTTGCCATGGGAAGCCTCCGGTAGGAATACAGCCTTGGTACGGATATGAAAGGGCGTCCCGTCGCCCCACTCCAGGGCGTCAGACGCCGGGTCTTCTCACTGCAGTCCAGTGAGGTCAGTCCTTGGGGTTGCACAGCAGCTTCACGTACACGGGCATCCGAACCAGCAGATAGCCGAATCCCACCAGGGACATCGCAAAGAACGCCGCAAACAACTGCAGGCCCTGCCCGAGGAAGAACAGCACCAGCCCCATGATGGCAATCGTCTCGGCCAGGGCTCCGGCCACCGTGACCGCCACCTGGACCGATCGCACAGTTCCGCCGGCCAGAAGTGAACGCTCAACGACGACCATCAGCACGTAGACAGCGAGAGCAGCGATGAGCAGAATGACTTTGAGCTGTGGCGGAGCGGTCACCGGCGGCTTCTTCGTAAGGTTGACGACCACGGCCACCACCGCGTACAGCAGACAAGACATCAGCAGTGCGAACACGATCACGTAGATCCTCGCAAGAGCCTGCTGCATGACGCCAATCGCTGCCCCGCACAGTGGGCAGCGCTGGTCCTCAGTCAGGTCGGTGAACTGCTGCGCACAGGAAGGGCACTTCATGGCTGAGCTCCTCGCCCCACGATTCGGTCTAGCCTGTCCAGCCGGACACGACCGGAATCCGCCTTGCGTCAGCGGTCCGCCTGCAGCCGGGCGACCAGTTCGCCTCGTGGCACCTCAACCTGCTCGCTGGTCTCGAGGTCACGCAGGGTCACGACCTTCCGGGCCAACTCGTCGTCACCCAGGATCACGGCCCAGGCGAAGTGGTCGTTGTCGGCATAGCGCAGTTGCGACTTCATGGAGCGCTGCCGATAGTCCAGATCGGCCTCGACGCCGGCGTCCCGGAGTTCAGCGGTAAGCTTGATGCCTTCGCCCCAAGCCTCGTCACCCAGGGTAACCACCAGCACGCCCCGTCGTTTGCGCTCTTCGGCCAGCACCCCGAGGGCCTCGCGCACCAGCAGGATCCGCTCGATGCCCATGCCGATCCCGACACCCGGCGTCGCCGGTCCGCCACACTGCTCAATCAGCCCGTCGTAGCGTCCGCCGCCGCCGATGACATCCTGCGCGCCCAGGCCGGCACTGACCTTGAACTCGAAGGCGGTCTTCGTGTAGTAGTCCAAGCCCCGAACGATGCGTGAGTCCAGGACATAGGGGATGCTCAGCCCTTCGAGATGCCCCTGCAGCGCGATGAAGTGGCTCGCGCAGTCCTCGCAGAGCACGTCCACCATCGTCGGAGCGCCGTCGGTGATCTCGCGGCAGGTCTCGACCTTGCAGTCGAGCATCCGCAGCGGATTGGCCTCGAAGCGTCGCTGGCAGTCCCCGCACATCTCGGCCAGTCGCGGCGCAACGTGCTGCTTGAGCACCTCGGTGTAGGCCGGCGCACAGACCGGGCAGCCGACGGAGTTCAGCCGCAGTTCGACCCCCGTGATCCCCAGCGCCGCATAGAAGCCCAGGGCAAGGTCAATGACCTCGGCATCCACGGCCGGGTTCTGGCTCCCAAGGGCTTCCAGCCCGCACTGGTGGTGCTGCCGGTACCGTCCGGCCTGTGGGCGATCGTAGCGGAAGATCGGGCCGATGTAGAACAGCTTCACCAGCCGCTCGCGATCCTGGCCCCGAAGGTTGTTCTCCAGGTACGCGCGAATCGTCGGCGCCGTGCCCTCCGCCCGCAGCGTCAGGCTATGTCCGCTGCGATCCTCGAAGGTGTACATCTCCTTGGAGACGATGTCGGTCTCCTCGCCAACGGCACGGGTGAACAGCTCGGTCTCCTCGAAGACCGGAGTCCGAATCTCCTCGTAGCGGTAGCGGCCGCAGACCTGGCGGAAGGTCGACTCCGCGAGTCGCCATTCCTCGACCTTGTCCGGCAGAATGTCCTGTAGTCCGCGGGGGCGGCGGTATCTCATCGTGATCCCCCTTTGGGTGTGAGTTCTGTCCCGTGTTCCTCGGCCTCGGGCCAGTCAGGCGCCCGGCACCGTCGACGAACACAAAATCGCCCGCGAAGATCGCGGGCTATTCAGTAGCATGGCCGTTATCATGGCACCGGGCCATGCTACTTAGTGTTCGGGTGATTAGCGTCCTCTTCAGCTACGACCAGCTCGCCCCGGGAGGCTGCTTCGAGCACTTCCTCATAGTAGGGCTGGCGGGAGAACACGAAGAACTGGTAGGCGAGACCCAGCAGCAGCACTTGGGCGCCCTCAGCGATACCCAGGCCTGCCCACACGGCAATCACGGCTGCCACGGCCATGGCCGCACCCATGAAGGTCAGCGCGTTCACCGAGGAGCCGATCGTCTTGAAGGCGATGTCGGCCTGCGTGGCGAGCTGGGCACGGGTCGGGCTGAACTGACCTCCACCGGCCGCCTTCCAGATCCGCTGGGCGATCCGCTCGGAGTTCGTCCACTTGCCGTCGAGCCAGAACCCGGCAAGGAAGAGGCTGGCGCAGATGGCCAGCGCAGCCTGGAAGCCGCGTTCGATGTTGTGCGCGTCCACGCCCTGAAGAGGCTTGGCCCAGGCGACACTGATGGTGAAGGTGAGCAGGGCGGAGGCTGCCAGCGGCAGCATCCCCCACATCAGCCACGTCCTCATCATCTTGTCGCGGGCCTGGATGACCCGGGTTTGGCCGTCGTAGGCTTTGCTCATGGTATGGTGAAGTAACCGCACAGACGACAAAGAAGTTCCGATCCGCACAACCGGTCGGGTGCGGTCAGTATATCACCGGCCTTTTCGGGCGTCAACGCCGCTCCCCAGGGCCGTCCGGATGGTGTACAATACCGCCTGGTCCCGCGCCTTCGCGTTGGTCGAGATCACGGCGGCAAGGTCCGCCTTACCTGGAACGTACTCCATCATCATGCCTCGCATTCACGTACTCACCGAACAACTCGCCAATCGTATCGCCGCAGGCGAAGTCGTCGAGCGTCCAGCCAGCGTCGTCAAGGAGCTGGTTGAGAACTCGATAGACGCCGGGGCTCGTCGTGTGGAGGTCGAGTTGGTAGAGGGCGGCAAAAGGCTGATTCGCGTCCGCGACGACGGCTGCGGAATGCCGGCCGAGGATGCGCTCCTTGCCGTTCAGCGCTTCGCCACGAGCAAGATCAGCCAGGCCGAAGACCTCGAGGCCATCCTCACCATGGGCTTCCGTGGCGAGGCCTTGCCCAGCGTGGCCGCCGTCTCTCACTTCCGGCTGCAGACCCGCGAGCCTGCCAGCGCAGAGGGTGCTGAGGTGGTCGTTCACGGCGGCAGCGAACCCGAACTCAAGCCGGTCGGGTGTCCCTCCGGCACGATGGTCGAGGTCGCCGACCTTTTCTTCAACACACCGGCCCGGCTGAAGTTTCTCTCCGCAACCAATCGCGAGCGGGCTCACTGTGCCGACTGGCTCACTCGACTGGCGCTGTCCCGACCGGACCTCGCCTTCAAGCTCACCCATGACGGCGACGTGATCTTCAACACCTCGGGCTCAGGTGATCTGCGCTCCGTTCTTGCGGCCGCCTACGGCAGTGCGGCCGCCCGGGAGTTCCTGGAGGTCCACGCCGAACAGGACGACCTGCTGATCGAGGGCCTCATCTCCGGCCCGAAGCTCCTGCGCGCCACTCGTGAACACCAGCTCTTCTTCGTGAACCGCCGCTTCGTGCGCAGCAGGCAGATGGGGCACGCGCTGAACGAGGCCTACGGGTTGCTCCTGCCGGCAGGACGCAATCCCCTCTGTGCCCTGCACCTGGTTCTGCCGCCCGAGAAGGTCGACCCGAATGTTCACCCGACCAAGATCGAGGTCCGCTTCCGCCGTGGTGGTGAGGTCCACGAGTTGGTCCAGCAGGCCGCCGAGAAAGCCCTCTCGGATGCCGGATTCCGCTCCTTGACCCAGGCCGCCCGGCATGTTGAGCGCCCGCCCGACGAACCCTTCACGTCTGAAGGCCTGCAAAGCCCGCGTACCGCAGACGTGGCCGGACGCTTCGCCCCGGTGGGTTTCGAGCAGACACTCCGTGCTCGCAGGCTCCGGGTGAACCCCTTCGCCGACCGGATCGACGAGCGAGACGAGGGACTTGAGGTCCACGCAGAGCCAGTGACCCCGCTTCCTGTGTCGGCACCGACCGATGCCTTGCCGGTGGAGTTGGCCCCGGAGCCGGTGCGGGTACTCGGGCAGTTGGCCGACCGATACATAGTGGCCTGCACCTCCGAGACGCTGCTGCTCCTCGACCAACACCGGGCCGCCGAGCGCGTCCTGCTGGAGCGCCTTGAGGACACGAAGCTCTCGCGGCAGTTGCTGATGATTCCCGAGACCTTGGAGCTGTCGGCCGGCGAGGCTGCCGTGGCCCGCGAAAGCCTGGAAGTCCTGGGCGAGATGGGCTATGACTTGGAGGAGTTCGGCGCCAACTCGCTCCTGGTGCGTTCGGTCCCGGCAGCCGCGGTATCACAATCGCCGGTGGCGATCCTGCGGGCGGTGATCGGCGACCTGACCGAATGGGACGCGCCCTCTTCCGCCGAACGCCTGCGGGAGAAGGCTCGAGCCAGTCTGGCCTGCCATGCAGCGACGAAGGCCGGTCAGCATATGGAGCTAGCCGAGATGCAGCGCCTGGTGGACGATCTGCTGGCCAGTGATTCGCCGGCGATCTGCCCCCATGGCGACCCGATCATCGTATCCTACGACCTCCGCCGCATCGATCGCCAGTTCAGCCGCTGAGGTCTCGCGAGACGGTCCATGCCGAGAGTGATTCCGCTTCTTGTGGTTGCCGGTCCGACCGCCTGCGGCAAAACGCAGGCGGCGATTCGTGTTGCGCGGGCCGTCGGGGGCGAGATCATATCGGCCGACTCGATGCAGATCTACCGCGGTCTGGAGGTCGGGACTGCCAAGCCGACCCCGGAGGAACGTGCCCAGGCCCGGTTTCATCTGGTCGACTTCGTGGATGTCGAGCAGCCCTACACCGTGGCCGACTTCCAGCGCGATGCGACACAGGCGATCGCAGAGGTCTGGGGGAGAGGCTGCCTACCGATCCTGTGTGGCGGCACGGGGCTCTATGTGCGTGCGGTGCTGGAGCATTTCGTATTCCCGGCTGACGACCCGCAGCAGAGGGCCCGGCTACGCACGCAACTGGAGGCTGAAGCGAAGCGGCTTGGTACCGAGACGATGCACCGTCGGCTAAGCGAGATCGACCCCGAGGCGGCAGTTCGTATCATGCCCGGTGATCTGCGGCGCATCCTCCGCGCCCTTGAGGTCTGCGCCCTGACCGGAGCCCCGGCCGGTGTGCAGCAGCGTCGCGTTGACGACGCACCGGGGGTCCAGTATAATCACTCCACCTTCATCCTCTCACGCCCGCGCGCTGTATTGTATGAAGGCATTGAGCAGCGCGTGGACCAAATGATGGCGGCCGGATGGGTGGACGAAGCTGCGGCACTACGCCGCAGTCGTCCTTCGGCGGGTGGGTCGCAGGCCATGCAGGCGATCGGCTACCGTCATCTGTGGCAGGCTTTGGAGGAGCGTCCGGAGAACCTTGACCTCGACGGGTTGACGGCGACCATTAAGCGTGATACGCGCCGTTTCGCCAAACGCCAGCTAACTTGGTTCCGACGCGAGAGTCCCGCACAGTGGCGGGAATGGGGGACTGCCGCAGAGTTCGATTGTCTCTTGCACGACCTGTGCCATGGTGCGGCGCGACTTCTCGGGGAGAGACGCGAGGGTATCAGGAAATGAGCGAATTACCGGCCCCACGAAATGAGGGAGCTTCTGTGAGCGGCAAGGGCAACGTCCAGGACGTGTACCTCAAGCAGGTCAGCGAGCAGAAGACCGTTTTGCGCATCAGCCTGGTCAGTGGCAAGGAAGTCCGCGGTCAGATCAAGTCCTTCGATGCCTTCACTATCATCGTTACCACCAAGGGCCTTGAAATCCTGGTGTACAAGAGCGCTATCGCAGCCATCGGTCCAGCGACCAACCAGGAGTAGTCCCGTCTGCCTGTAGGAGAGCTAGACATGCGTTTCACCAAGCTGCACGGCCTCGGCAACGACTACATCTACATCAACACCCTTGAAGAAGACCTCTCCGGTTACGACGTCCCGAGACTGTCCGAGGTCCTGTCCAATCGCAACTTCGGGGTGGGTGGCGATGGCATCATCCTGGTCCTGCCGTCCACCGTTGCTGACTTTCGCATGCGCATCTTCAACGCCGACGGCAGCGAAGCCGAAATGTGCGGTAACGGTGTCCGGGCGTTCTCCAAGTACCTGTACGAGCACGGGCTGACCACCAAGACCGAGCTGGCCATTGAGACGGGAGCCGGGATCATCAGGCCCTCGCTCACGGTCGAGGGCGGAGTGGTTAAGCTCGTGCGCGTCGACATGGGCGAGCCGCGACTGGCTCGCAAGGACCTCCCGGCGGCCGGTGAGCCCGCCGACCAGCCCATCGTCGCCCAGCCCCTGAGCATCGGCGGGCACGACCTCTCAATCACCTGCGTCTCCATGGGCAACCCGCACTGCGTCCTCTTCGTCGAGGACGCTGCCAGCTTCCCGGTGAGCGAGATCGGGCCGAGGATCGAGCGCCACGAGCTCTTCCCGAAGCGGACCAATGTAGAGTTCGCGACGGTCCAGGATCGCAGCCACATCGTCATGCGCGTCTGGGAGCGAGGCTCTGGTGTGACCCTGGCCTGCGGCACCGGCACCTGCGCGACGGTGGTGGCGGCTACGCTGAACGAGCTTGTCGATCGTGGCGAGATCCACGTTTCCCTCCTCGGCGGCGAGTTGGTCGCTGAGTGGGCGTCCAATAACCACGTGTTCCTGACGGGCCCTGCTGCTGAGGCTTTCAGTGGCGAGGTGCATCCCGACCTGCTGGCTCAGGCTCGCAAGTGAATCGGTAGGGCGGGAGATTCTTCCCGTTACTGATTGGTGCATGAACATGGCTGTTCGCCATACTCCGCAGCTTGCAAGGAGGCATGCATACCACGGGTGCTTAGCGCACCCGTGCTGCAAGGCTTCCTGACTCCGCGAGCCCGCTGCGCCCCGGCTCGCGGGTGCGCCTTTTCCCGTCTGATTACCGGTCATCTCTAACCCAGGGAGGGTATCCTTGTGGAGCTAGCCCAGCGCCTCCAGCGTATTCCGCCGTACCCGTTCCGCCAGATCGCCGCCATAAAGTCGCAGATGATTGCCGAGGGCAAGGAGCCCATCGACTTCGGCATTGGCGACCCCGACATGCCGACGCCGCAGTTTGTCATCGATGCCCTGTACGACGCGGCCAAGGACCCCAGCACACACCCGTATGACGAGACCGGCTTTGGCACCCCGGAGTACAAGGACGCCATCGCTGACTTCGCCAAGCGCCGTTTCGGTGTCGACGTCGATCCCGACAAGGAGATCCAGAGCTGCATCGGCTCCAAGGAAGCCCTTGTCCATATCATCTGGGCCTACATCGACCCCAGCGACGTTGTCCTCGTGCCCGATCCGGCTTACTCCGTCTACAAGGTCCAGACGACCTGGTGCGGCGGGGCCGCCTTCCCGATGCCGCTGCGTGCTGAGGCCGGGTTCCTGCCCGACTTCGACGCCATCCCCGGCTCGGTTGCCAAGGCTGCCAAGCTCATGTTCCTCAACTACCCGAACAACCCGACGGGCGCCGTTGCCCCGCTGGAGTTCTACGAGAAGGCCGTTGCCTTCGCCAAGGCAAACGACCTGCTGATCGTCAACGACTGCGCTTACTCCGAGGTGGCCTACGACGGTTACCGGCCCTGCAGCATTCTCGAAGTGCCGGGCGCCAAGGACGTAGCCATCGAGATGCACTCGCTGTCGAAGACCTTCAACATGACCGGCTGGCGCGTTGGCTGGGCAATGGGCGGTGCGGACTTCGTCGCCGCGCTTTCCAAGTGCAAGAGCAACGTCGACAGCGGCACCTTCATGGCCATCCAGCGTGCTGCGATCGCCGCTCTCGCGCGCTTCGAGGAATGGGTCCCGCAGATGCAGGCCCAGTACCAGGTCCGCCGCGACGCGCTCATCGACGGCCTGAACTCCCTCGGGTGGAAGCTCGAGAAGCCGAAGGCGACCTTCTACGTCTGGGTCCCGGTGCCGCCCGACCACACCAGCGAGAGCTTCGCGACCGCCCTCCTGCGCGACTGCCAGGTCTTGGCGATTCCGGGCTCAATGTACGGGGAGTTCGGCGAGGGGTTCGTGCGGATGTCCCTGACCATCAAGGGGACCGACAAGGTCGCCCAGATTGAGCAGGCGATAGCCGGCATGAAGGCGAACCTGAAGCTCAATTGGTAAGTGCCGCTAGGCGATGGGCCGCCTTCAGCGCAGTCTGTCCCGATGCGTCGAAGGCGGCCCTCTGCGAAGTCAGGCCCCGATGATCGACACCCATTGTCACATCTTGCCGGGGATCGACGACGGTCCCCGCGATCTTGCCGAGGCTCTGGAGATGGCTCGGATCGCCGTGGCTGACGGCATCCAGACCGTCGTCGCGACTCCGCATCTGGACTGCGAGCGCAACGCCCTCAGCCCCGACTTCCTCCGCGACCAGGTTGCGCAGTTCAACGCTGCACTGGCCGAGGCCCAGATCCCCCTGACCGTTCTGCCGGGAGCCGAGATTCGCATCGGTGCCGATCTACTGGAGCGGGCCAAGGCCGGGAGCCTCATGACCCTTGCCGATCGCGGCACTCATCTTCTCCTCGAGCTGCCCTTCAACAGCTACCCGTCCTACGTGCCCCAGCTCTTCTTCGGCCTGCAGCTTCTGGGGCTGGCACCGATCCTGGCTCATCCCGAGCGGACCGCACTGTTCCGCACCCACCCTGAGGTCATCCAGGGCCTCGTGGACCGTGGCGCGCTGATCCAGGTGAACGCGGATAGCTTGACCCGCTGGCGCGACCGCACTGTCCGGGCTCTCGCCTTCGATCTGCTCAAGCACGGTGCCGTCGACCTGCTGGCCTCAGACGCGCACGACACACGGCATCGGCCGCCTCAGCTCTCCCGGGCACGACGGGCTCTGCGCCGTCACGGCGGAGACGAAGCCTTTGCACGGTTCACGCAGACCAACCCCTCTCGCTTACTCAGCACACAACCGGCTCGCAGGCCGGAGCCTAAGGCTTGACCCTCACCGCGAAGCGCCGGTACGAGAGCGGCGACTTCCCCTCACCAATCCCCGGCGTCAGGCCCATCCAATAGCCTCGTCCCAGACCATCGTTGTCATTGGCGAGGTAGCTGATCGCGAGGACCTTGCCATCGGTCGGCACGGGCAGCCCGAGCGCTTCCCAGGGAAGGAAGGCCTCATAGCAGGTGACGGTACCCTCACGACGGATCGCGAGTGGAACCGTGAGTTGACGCGAGGTGCCCGGATAGCTCGCATAGCAGACCGGCCCCTGCGGGGCCAAGGCAAAGCCCACTTCGCGGTCGTTGGCATCGAAGCCGTCGCGACTGTCATTCTCCGAATCAATGGCCAACTGCAGGCTGTCGTTCTTCCAGAAGCTGTCCGGGGTCACCTGGTCGCAGAAGTGCACGTCGTCAGTCACCGCCGCGGCGAAGTAGAGCCCCTTGCTGTCCGCCGCGAGCCATCCACGCAGGCTCAGGTCCTGCGGTCCGTCCCAGCCGATACCCGGATCAGGCGGCAGCACGAAGCGCCGATCCTGGAGCGTCTCCGAGCGTAAGGGTTCCCACTCCGTCAGGTCGCCATCGACCTTAAGCTTCTGCGGCGGAACAGGCAGGTACTGGTAGCGAGCCGTGAAGGCGCGGGTGCTGGACTGGCCTTCCACCGTCGCAGTCGCCGTCATCTCGCGCACGCCGGGCTCGTTGATCGCTTTGGCAAGCGGCAAGTCCACTCGCATCGGCTGCGTGCCAGGTGCAACCTCCACTGTCTGCGACGCACTGCCCGCTGTCAGCCTTGCACGTTGCGACCGGTCTGAGCGGTTGCGCAGGAGCATGCCGACACGGTTCGGTGCGGCCAGGAAGGCGCTCTCGACCGTGATGGGTGCGATCGGTGCGACGCCCAACTGATCCACCACTCCGGCGGGGTCCGCGACGGCACTCAAGGGCAGGATCCAGTAGACCGGCATCCGGCCGACCTTGAGGCCTTGAGTGCCTGGTACCAGCTCCTGCAGCAGGCTGCTCACCCAGCGCCCCTGAGGGAGCGTGGTTGAGGGTCGTACAAGGTCCTCGTCACCCTCGCTCCACAGCACGGCCACCAGCTCATCGCGGCTCTTGCACGTGAACACCGCGCTCCACAAGTCCGCGCCAACCTGCTTGAGGCCCAGGGACTGCGTGTCGTCGAGGAGATAGGCAGCGGTCGCGTAGGCGACTGCCGCCGGAAGCGGATAGGCCGGATGCCCGCGCATCAGCCCGTACTCGTACCCGCTCTCGTTGCAGCCCCGCTGTGTGAAGTGCAGGTACCTCTCGACGCCCGGGACCGTCTTACCGACGACCAGCGACTGGGCGATGCAGGCCGCGAAATCCAGCGAGTAGGTGCTCAGAGGGTCGGCCGTCGCCTGCAGTCCCCAACCCAGTTCGCCGATCCAGGACCGACGTGGCCGCCCGTAGAAGGCATACAGGTCCAGGGCCTCCGTGAGCTTCTCCGCCATCCGGTTGGCGATCGGCCACTTCGGATTCTGCCCCGGCCCGAAGTACCGTGGCGAGGCATAGGGATGCCCCGGGAACAGGTCCATCGTGTCGGCCGCCCGGCTCAGAACCGCTCGCGAGTACGGCAGTCCGCGCTCGTAGTCGCCGCCGCTGACATCGAGGCCCGCGACGGGCACGTCTGGATCGCCGGCCTTCGCACCGGCACGCCCGAAGCGGAGCAGTTTGGCGTAGTAGTCGGCGCCCTCCTCGACCGTCATCCCCACGTGACCGACGCAGACCAGGTCGGGTTCATTCACGATCTCCAGCGCGGTGATCTGCCCGCGGTAGCGCGTAGTGATGTCACGCACATAGCGTTCCCATTCCGAGAGACGGGCCGGGTCGGCTAGAGCCTTCAGCTTCGGCCGGTCCGGGTCGTTCCAGGCAATCCAGGCGGGCGCCTGGGCCTGAACGGAGAAGAGCACCTCCATGTGGTGCTCCCTGGCCGCCGCCATCAGCGGGTCGGACTGCTCCTCCCAGCGGATCAGTCCCTGGCGACCTTCGGAGTAGATCCAGGAGAAGAAGTACCGGATAGCCTTGGCGCCCAGGCGTTCTGCGGCCTCCATGTCGCCGATGATCTGCATCCCGAAGTAGCAGCCCGGCGCCTCCTTCCCGTAGTGCCGAGGCTGCGGAACCACCGCCAGCCCGCTGGTGATGCTCGGCAGGTCTCCGCCCTCGGCATCGTGCAGGTCAACCGACAACCTCTGATACCCGAGGCGCTTGGTGGAAGGCCGAAGTGTGTACTCCTTCTGTTGCCAGCCCTCCAGCGTCAGGCTGTCCGTCTGCATGGCCGACGGTTGAGAGCCCGGTTCCTGGGTGCGCAGTGCGACCTCACACTTGGCCTGGCGCTCCAGCCGGTTGATGAGAGTCACGCGGTAGGAAGCCGCTTCGTCAGGGAAGGCGACGCCCATCGGAACCGTGGGCTCCACAACCACCTTCCATCGATCCTCGGGCAGCAAGGTGTCGGTGACCGCATAGAGGTTCGAGACCCACACCTGGGCGGAGGCCGGTTTGTTCCCGGCGGCGATCAGAACGCGCGTGAGCGGGAAGTGCATCACGCCGTCGTTAGCGCCACCCCAGTGACTGCCCAGTCTCTTTGTGTCCAGGGGGATCTCGATACGGGTCCACTGGCCGGGCTGAAGAGTAAAGTTGCCGGCGAACTCCTGCTCGGTGTTGTCGCGGACACGCACCATCCCCCAGTTCCGGTCACTGAGCTTCACCCAGAAGCCAATCGCCCTGGCCTCCGGGAGACTCCCCGACCACAGCGCACCGGCATACCGACTCTCGCCCGAGAACTGGAACTTACCCAGGATGCACGGGCCACGCTCGGGATCCTGGGCGACTTCCAGCGATCCGGTTGCGCCGGGGAACTCGGTGCCCAGGGAGGTGGTCCATGACACGGTGTCACGAGCGCCATCGAGCAGCAGGTTCTCAGCCCCTGCAACCGTGACGGTGAGGAGGATAAGGCAGGCCAGAGCTGATCCTAAGGTCCGCATGGCAAAGCCTCCGGTGTGCTGCTACAGTTCTGGGTCAACTGTCGAGAGATCGCCGCAGGCTCGGCAAGGCCGGACGCAGTTCGGGACGCACGGCCCGGCGCAGTGCTCGAAGGTTCCGCAGGTCCCACTCCGAGGAGCTCGGCGTTTCCATGATGAAGGGCAGGGACTGCAAGCGTGGTTCGTTCATGATGACGGCGAAGCCCTGGCGCCCGATCTTCCCGTGCCCGATGTGCCAGTGCCGATCAACGCAGGAGCCAAGGTCCGACTTCGAGTCGTTGGCATGGATCAGGGCGAGCCGTTCGAGCCCGAAGGCTGCGTCGCACTCCCCCAGGAGCTGGTCGAGACCCTCCGGGGTGTGCAGTGCGTATCCTCGGGCGAAAGCGTGGGCTGTGTCCAGGCAGACCCGTAGCCGCTCGGGGCGGCGCGACAGATCGACAACTGTGCCCAGGGCGGCCGGAGTGCAGCCGACCAGGCTCCCCTGCCCGGCGCAGTTCTCCAGCAGCACGCTGACCCCCTTATCGGCAGCCTCCAGGGCCTCATCTACGCCCCTGGCGACACGTCGCAGCCCGTCTTCGGGGTCACCGTCGGAACCGACGCTTCCCAGGTGCAGGACCACTCCGCAGGCCCCGAGCTGGCCGGCCCGACGCAGTTCCTCCGCAAGGTTGTCACGGCTCTTCTTCCACAAAGCCCGGTCCGCGGTGGCAAGGTTGAGCAGGTAGGCGGCATGCACGAAGAGCGGCTGCAGGTCCAGCGCCGCCACTCTCTCGGCGAACCAGGCGGTCTCCTCCGGGTCGAGGTCCTTGCGTGCCCACTGCACCGGGGCAGAGGTGAACACCTGCAAGGTCGTGCAGCGCCGCTCGAGCCCGCGCTCAAGCGCCTTGCGCCATCCCCCCGCCGTCTGAACATGGAAGCCGATTCGCATGCCGCAAAGTCACCGCCAAAGCTGGGAGCCGTGCCTGTTCCTGGCGGCCTACCACCTCTACCCTTCGCGTGGTACAATGGGGCCGTCAGGATGGCCGCATACTGTTCTTTCTACTCTCCCGCGCTGGAGGCCTTCTGTCCATGCGTATCGCATACCTTGATGTCTTTGCGGGCATCAGCGGCGACATGACTCTGGGCGCCTTGGTCGACGCCGGAGTCTCGCTGGATGCCCTCGCCTCGGAGTTGCACAAGATCCCTATGCACGGCTGGAGCCTTGAGGCCGACAAGGTTCGCAAGCAGGGGATCTCGGGCACAAAGGTCACCGTTAGTCTCGCCCACGACCATGAACACCACCACCACGGAGAGGCGCCACACGAGCACGGTCGCTCCTGTCGCGAGTTGGTGGCGCTCATCGAAGCTTCTACCCTGGACCGCGACGTCGTCCGCCGTTCCGTCAAGATACTGGAGCGGATCGCCCAGGCCGAAGCTCGGGTCCATGACACGACGCCGGAGGAAGTGCATTTCCACGAACTCGGCGGCCTGGACTCGATCGTCGATATCGTCGGTGCCGTGGTCGGTTTCAAGCTCCTCGGGGTGGAGGAACTCGTCTGCTCGCCGCTGCCGGTCTCCCATGGTTTCGTCGATTGCGCCCATGGCCGCCTTCCGGTTCCGGCACCGGCCACGGCGGAGATGCTCCGGGGTGTTCCGACCTTCAGCCTCGATGTGGAGGGGGAGACGGTGACCCCCACGGGCGCCGGGATTGTGGTTGGACTGGCCGACCGCGTGGGTAGCTTCCCGGCCATGAAGGTCGATGCCATCGGCTACGGCTGCGGCACCAAGGACTTCCCGGGAGTGCCCAATGTGCTGCGGCTCTTCGTGGGTGAGCGCTCCGCAGCAATGCCCGGGATCGAAGGTGGAGAGGGCCTCTGGCCGAGCGTGGTGACCGACCGCATCATGCTCGTGGAGTCCAACATCGACGACATGAACCCGGAGCTGTATACGGCGGTGCTGCAGCAGGTCTTCGACGCCGGGGCGGCCGACGCCTGGACGACGCCGATCATGATGAAGAAGAGCAGGCCCGGCACACAGTTGTCCGCGGTGTGTGAGCCCGATCGTCTCGACGCGGTCATCGATGCGATCTTCGCTGAATCCTCCACCTTCGGTGTCCGCGTCTCCGCCTGGGGACGGCGCTGCCTTCCGCGCGAGCGTGTAGCGGTCCAGACTCCCTACGGCTCCATCCGCATCAAGGTGGGCAAAGTAGGGGAGCGCATCGTGAATGCCTCGCCGGAATACGAGGACTGTGCAGAGGCGGCGGCACGCCGGGGTGTCTCCGTCAAGGAAGTCTACTCAGCGGCAGTATCCGCAGCCCGTTCCTTGCTGCTCACCTCAAGGTGAGCGATAGCCGAGAGGTGATAGGTATGCAGAAAGAACCAGGAATCATCATGCGCCGGGAGATTCGCGAGCAACCCCAGGCCATCGCAACCACGGTGGCCAGGGAAGCCCCGGCGCTTGAGGAGCTCGTGAAACGTCTGAAGCGCGAAGACATCAGTGCAGCGCTTGTCGTGGCCCGCGGAACCTCGGACAATGCGGCCCAGTACGGCCTCTACATGCTCGGCGCCGTCACCAACAAGCTCGTGGCCCTTGCTGCGCCCTCGCTGTTCACTTGCTACCACACACGCATGGACCTGCACAAGACCCTCGTGATCGGGGTGTCGCAGTCCGGCAAGGCCACTGACGTGATCGAGGTGCTCGAGGCCGGTCGTGAGGCCGGTGCCGTCACCTGCGCCCTCACCAACACCGAGGACTCGCCGATCTGCAACGGGGTCGACCATGTCCTCCTGACCCATGCCAAGGAGGAGAGGGCGGTCGCAGCCACCAAGACCTACACGACCGCTCTGGCCATCTTCCACCAACTCGCGACCCGCTGGGCTGGACGGGAGGATCTCGTCGCGGAGATCGAGCAGGTCCCCGCCTGGGTCGAAGAGGCCTTCTTGCTCGAGGATCGGATTGTCGGTTTCGCCGAGCGCTTCCGCTTCATGGGGACCTGTCACTGGCTGGGGCGGGGGATGAACTACTGCACCGCCAAGGAATCGGCCCTCAAGATGGCTGAGTGCTGCTACGTCGTGCCCTCACCCTTCAGCACTGCCGACTTCCAGCATGGCCCGATCGCCACTACCGACCGTGGGTTCCCCTGCTTCATCGTGGCGCCGGAGGGGAAGACCTTCGACTCCGTCTACGAGGTCATCGCCGCCCTCAAGGAACGGGGCGCGGAGATGCTGGTCATCTCCAACAACCACGGGGCCCTGGCCGAGGGCAAGATCGGTCTGCCGCTTCCCTCGCTTCCCGAGGAGTGCTCGCCGATGGTGGCCGGCGTGGTGGGGCAGATGATCGCCCTGCACGTAGCCCGAGAGAAGGGCCTCGATCCCGACCAGCCGCGGGGCCTGAACAAAGTGACGCTGACGGTCTAGTCTCCGTCCACATCAATGGACTTGCGCGATTGAGCGACTACTACTACATAATAGTGACGATAAGGGAGGTGATAGCGACGAAGCCGGCGAAAGGACGTGCTCGATCCGTGGACAGGGCGTGGCGATCCGAGGGGTAAGCAGTGGACACGGGAGTGTACGTCTTTCTACAGCCTGACCTTGGGGGCTTGTCGGTCGGGCCGCCTCTTGATCTCCTCTACCACGCGGGTGCGGTGAGGGCCTCGGGCCGCACCGTCGCCTATCTGGATGCGCGGCAGGGCCATCTGTCGGCGGAGGACTGTGCCGCGCGCTGTGCGGCGCTCGTACCGAAGGCAGTCTTTGTACGCTGCGTGCCTGGTCAGCATCGGCAGGTGGACCGACTGCTTCGCGCGCTCAAGTCGGCGTCCGAGTCTCCCACAGTCCTGCTGGGGCAGTACCCGGCTACAGTGCCTGCGGGAATACTGTCACAGATGACCGGGCTCGACTTCGCCCTGACCAGTGATGCCGAGCACCACATGGCCCAGTTCTGCGCCGCGCTGGAGGCTGGGGAAACGCCTTCGGTACCAGGCCTCGCGGCGCAGACGTCAGGGCAGTTCGGTGTCGCCCCGCCGGAGTCCGCGTCCGCAGACCTCGATACCCTCCCCTTGCCTTACCGGCCCTGGCTAGAGAACGGGACGGCTCACTACCGCTCCACCTTCGGCGAGCCGATGGACGTGCTGCTGACGGCTCGTGGCTGTCCCTGTCAGTGCAGCTTCTGTGGGCGGGGCAAGGCGGAGGTCTCCTTCCGCTCGATCGGGCTGGTCCTGGAGGAGTATGAGTTGCTGGTGCGTGCGGGCCTGCGGTTCATCTCGATTGCGGACGGGGCACTGACACAGGATAGGGACCGCTGCTGCGAGTTCCTCGAGGGCGTTCTGTCTCGCGGCCTCAAGGTCCGGATGCTCGTGCGCAGCACCGTCGACAAAGTAGACCGCGAGCTGCTGCGCCTGATGAAGCGTGCGGGCGTAGTCCAGATACAGTACGGGATGGAATCGGGCAGCGAGGAGGTGCTGGCTTCGCTCGCGAAGCCGGCGTCGGTGGAGATGAACACGGAGGCCTGTCGCTTGACCCAGGAGGCGGGCATCCAGACAGACACCAGTTGGATCGTCGGCTCCCTGCCTGAAACGCCCGATTCGGTGAGGACCACTGCCGACCTCGTGGAGCGTCTGCGTCCCACTTCGGCCACCTTCTTTGCCCTTCTCCCGCTGCCGGGGACGCCTCTTGAGGCCCAGGCGCGTGAGTTGGGATGGCTTCGCGGCGGCTGGTCGGTGACCGACACGCCGGCGTGGGTGCAGTTGCCCTGGCTTACGGACCGCGACCACTTGCTTGAGATCGTCTCCGGTCTGAACCGGCGCTTCAAGTACAACTGGAAATGGGCAATGCGTTACGGACTGGCCAATTGGCGACGGTTGCGGTACTCCGTGGTGCGCACCGGCCTGCACCGCCTCCGGTCTGGCTGAGTTCTGCGGTCGGAGTCGATGGACCGCGCAACAGTGGGTGCTTTACAGTGCGCCTTCGCATCCGTATAATGACAATAATCGTTCCGGGAGGTGCAGCATATGCCCAACGATGGCGACGACATGGTCCACAGCAGCGAACCATTGAGTGTCCGGTTTGTCTATACGCGGGCGCCCGAATGTCGCACCATCCACGTGAGCGGCGCCCGCGGCGGCATGACTGCGGGCGGCGAGTTCCGCATGGACCTGTTCGTCGAGGGCGCACTCATGGCAGACGTAACGGAGGTGTCGCTGGAGGGAGACGGTCTGGGTGAGGAAGTGCCCGTTGAGCCCACCGGAGAGCCTGGCGTCGTTCTCATTGAACGCGAGACGCAGGTGAGGCTGGCGATGTCTCCTAAGCAAGCGGTGTCTCTCGCCCAATGGATCACGAAGCTGCACGACGAGTGGTCCCAGCGACTGGCGAAGGAAGGGGAGGAGACCGCGTGAGTGAGAGCCTGTCCGCAGCGCATGCGGACGCGGGGGCACCCTACAGTGTTAGCAGCGCTGTGCCAGACACGCGTAGAGGGCTCTTGGCGTCACTAGTCGCGGCGCTTTCTGCGACGTTGAGGGTGGGTGGCGGGGCAGACGCTGTTGTGGCTTGCGGCCCTACCACGTCTACGGGGGAGACGGTGCCCGCGGCCGACCTGGCTGCCACGGCGTGGAGCGCAGTTCGGTCCACGCCACTGCGGCTTCCTGCCGACTTGTGGGTGCCCAGGCGTTCGGTCTCTCTGGAGACCGACGTCGTCTCGGCGCAGGCGCCGCCCTTCCTGCCTCGTCTGCGCAACAGCGTCGAGGCCTTGTCTGCCAACGCCCACGTTGTCGCCATCGAGCTGGATCGTGGAGAGGGCGTCTGGGACCTCTACGTCTACCTTGACCGTTGGGATGGGCGTGTGGTTGAGGTGGTCTCCGAAGCGATAGGCGGTGTCTACAACGCCTTAGCCGAGGCCGGTGTTGAGATACCGATGGACGCCCACATCATCGATGCAGAGGATGCCGGCCCGAGGACGGCGGCGTCCGGCGGACCTTACATCCTGTACGATAGCCAGGAGGCGCCAGGTGACTGACTGGCGATCCAAACTGGAGCAGTACGAGCACAACCGCGAGTTCTACACGCAGCTTGACAGCGCCCGCTTCGCTGACTGGTGCATCACAGGCAGGTTCTATGCTGCAGTCAACCTGGTGGAGGCCGTACTCCTCAAGGAGAGGGGAGGGCTCCCTGTGGGGCACCAGGAACGCACACTGCAGGTCCAGACACATACGTCAACTAAGGGTATTGCCAATGCCTACATCTCCCTCAAGAGCCTGTCCGAGAGGGCGCGCTACCATGTGCACTACTCGAAGATAGCTCAGGAAGACCTGGGCGACGCCGAGCGGTGGTTTACTCAGATCGAGGAGCAACTGTCTGGCTGTCTGAAGGACTGAGCACCGCTCACCGGTGGTACCTCGGATCCGAGCCCGGGTGTTGACCTGCGGCAACGCGGTGTGGTATAGTGCGCACATCATGATGACGAGTGCTCTCGGCCACGAGACCCGCGCTAGGCGCAAGTAGCACAATCTGCGCGGGTTTTTGCGAGGCACGGTGTTTGCGATGCCGCCCGATCTCAGGGGTGGCTTTTTTGTTATCTGCTGGTTTGCGTGCCGATGGTCCGACAGCCCGCGCATTTCGGCTTGCCGCCCACGCACCGCACGCGGTGTGACACTCGACCTTTCGCACCACCCTGGGAGGACCCTTCAATGACCCGCGTTGGCATTTTCGGAGCTGCAGGATATGGCGGCGTCGACATGATCCGCCTGCTCGTCAACCATCCGCAGGCAGAGATCACCTACCTGGCTGGTCACACGACCGTGGGCGAGAAGTTCTCGGACTTGTACCCCTTCATGCTCGGCACCTGCGACCTGCCCATCGAGGAGACCTCGGTGGAGATCGCGGCTGAGAAGGCTGATGTCCTGGCCTTCGCCCTGCCGGCCGGCGCCGGTACGGAGATGATCAAGCAGGCTCTGAGCATGGGCAAGAAGGTCATCGACTTCTCCGCCGACTACCGCCTCAGGAGCGTGGCCGACTACGAAGCCTACTACGCTCCGCATCCCTGCCCAGAGCTGATCCAGCAGGCAGTCTATGGGCTGCCCGAGCTGCACCGCGAGGAGATCAAGAAGACCCAGCTCGTGGCCGTTCCGGGCTGCTATCCAACCAGCGCCACCCTGGCTCTGGCACCGGCCGTGAAGGCCGGCATCATCGACACCAACATGGTCATCGTCGACAGCAAGTCCGGCGTCTCGGGTTCGGGGCGCTCCAAGCTCACCCTCGGCACCCACTTCGCCGAGGTCAACGAGTCGGTGCATGCCTACAACGTGGCCATCCATCGCCACACCCCGGAGATCGAGCAGGAGCTTTCCGCGCTGGGCTCGCCGGTGAAGGCCACCTTCTCGCCGCATCTGATCCCGATGATCCGGGGCATCCTCAGCACCTGCTATGCGCCGCTCAAGCAAGGCATGTCCGCCGCCGACGTCCTGGACATCTACCATGAGTTCTACGAGGGCGAGCCCTTCATCCGCGTCTTGCAGGAAGGCAAGCTGCCCCGAACGAAAGACACCACGGGATCGAACCGCTGCCACATCGGCATCGTCGTCGACAAGCGCTACCAGCGCCTGGTGGCCATCGCCGCCATCGACAACCTCACCAAAGGTCTCGCTGGGGCCGCCGTTCAGTGCATGAACCTCATGCTCGGCTACCCGGAGACCATGGGCCTCGAAGGTCTCGGCATGTGGCCCTAGAGACCCGGCGGCCGCAACTCTTCTCATTTCTCGGCATCGGAGGGCACTCATGTCCGACTACAAAGTGATCGACGGCGGAGTACTTGCTGCCAAGGATTTTGTGGCGGCGGCCATCAACTGCGGCATCAAGAAGGACAAGCTGGACCTGGTGATGATCCACTCGCTGCGGGCGGCAGCGGCGGCGGCGACGCTCACGCGCAACAAGTTCCGGGCCGCACCGACGCAAGTGACCGAGGAGGTCGTCTCCGACGGCAATGCGCAGACCATCATCGCCAACTCCGGCAACGCGAACTGCGCCACTGGTCAGCAGGGACTGGTCGACGCCTGGCGCATGGCTGCTCTCGCGGGTCTGGCAACGGGTGTGGAGGCCACGGAGGTCGTCGTCTGCTCCACTGGGCACATTGGCGATGCCATGCCCATGGACAAGATCGTGGCCGGAATCAGCCAGCTCGGAGGCATGCTGAGCCCCGACAACGCTGAACTGGCCGCGCGTGGCATCATGACCACGGACACCCACCCGAAGTCTTGCGCGGCTGAGTTCGAAGTGCAGGGCGTCATCTGCCGTCTTGGCGCGATTGCCAAGGGCGCCGGCATGATCCACCCGAACATGGCCACCATGCTGTGCTTCGTGTGCACCGACGTCGCCATCGACTCCGCGCTCCTGCGCATCACCTTGAAATGGTGTGTGGAGCGCAGCTTCAACTGCATCAGCGTCGACGGTGATATGAGCACCAACGACACGGTCGCGATCCTGGCCAACGGAGCCGCCGAGAACCCGACCATCGTGTACCCGGAAGACGAGGGGTACGCCAGCTTCCGCGCCGCCCTGTTGCATGTGTGCCAGGACCTGGCCAAGCAGATCGCCTTCGACGGTGAGGGCGCGACGAAGGCCGTGACGATCGAGGTCAAGGGCGCTCGCAGCTTCGAGCAGGCACGCGCGATGGGCAAGGCGATCGCCAACTACAACCTGGTGAAGGCCATGCTCTACGGCATGGACTTCAACTGGGGCCGGGTCGCCGCCGCTATGGGCGCAAGCCTGATGGACTTCAAGCCCGAGGACGTTTCCATTGAGATGCAGGGGATCGCTGCCTGGCGCAAGGGCAATCCGGTACCCTTCGACCTCGCCACGGCACGCGAGGCACTGAAGTCGGAGGACATCCGGATCCGAGTGAACCTCGGTCAGGGCGATGCGGAGGCGACCGTCTGGACCTGCGACATCACGCCCGAGTACGTGAGCTTCAACGCGGAATACGAAAGCGCCGAGCCCACCAGCTAGCCCCTCCTGACAGGCCGGCCGCCTCCGAACTGATCGGAGGAACGCTGAGGCCGGGGCACGGCCCGGTCCCATACCCTTCGGAGTTGAGCATGGAACAGCTCAAGCAGTCGGCACAGACCCTGATCGAGGCCCTTCCTTACATCCGCCAGTGGTCGGGCAAGACCGTGGTGGTCAAGTATGGCGGCAACGCCATGACCGACGATGCGCTCAAGCGCAGTGTCGCCGAGGACCTGGTGCTGCTGCACTACGTCGGCATCAAGGTTGTTGCGGTGCACGGTGGCGGTCCGGCGATCAACTCCATGATGGAGCGCCTGGGCCTGGAGTCACGCTTCGTCGCCGGCCTGCGGGTCACCGATGCCCCGACGATGGAAGTCGCACAGATGGTGCTCGTCGGCCAGATCAACCAGGAGCTGGTGTCCCTGGTGAATGCCTGCGGCGGCAAGGCCGTCGGCCTCTCCGGCAAGGACGCCAACCTCATCCGCTGCCGCAAGATCGAGCACCCCGCGGGCGACCTGGGCTTCGTCGGCGACATCGTTTCCATGGACTGTTCCGTGATCGACACTCTCACCGATGCCGGCTACATCGTAGTGATCTCCTCGATCGGCGTCGGCGAGGAGGGAGAGAGCTACAACATCAATGCCGACACCGTCGCGGGCGATCTGGCCGGTGCGCTGAAGGCCGAGAAGCTGGTCACGCTCAGCGATGTGCGCGGCATCTTCCGCGACATCAAGGACGAATCCAGCCTCCTCAGCAAGCTGTCGCTGGAGGAAGCTCGCGAGCTGATGAAGTCCGACATCATCAGCAAGGGGATGATCCCCAAGCTGCAGAGCTGCATCGGTGCCTTGGAGAAGGGTGTCTCGCGTGCGCACATGATCGACGGCCGGGTGCCGCACGCGATCCTGATGGAGCTGTTCACCGACCAGGGCATCGGGACCATGCTCGAAGGGCAACCGAGTCCCTGGTAGGGTCCCGCCCCTTCAGTCGGCCCCAGTTTCCCTGCCGTCACTATTCCTGCAAAGACGCTACTGGAGTCCCTCATGAACACAGAGCAGATCCTTGAGCTTACGTCGCAGTACATCATGCCCACCTACGGGCGCTTGCCGATTGCTTTCGTCCGCGGCGAGGGTGCGCACCTGTGGGATGCCGAAGGCAAAGAGTACCTCGATTTTGTGGCAGGCATCGCGGTCCTCGGTGTGGGTCATTGCCACCCGAAGGTCGTCGAGGCCATCCGCGAACAGGCCGGCCTCCTGATGCACACCTCGAACCTGTACAACATCGCCCCGCAGGCTCTGCTGGCGAAGAAGCTGTCCGAGCTCTCCTTTGGCGGGAAGACCTTCTTCTGCAACAGCGGCGCCGAGGCCAACGAGGCGGCCATCAAGCTCGCCCGCAAATGGGCACACC
>JBDKVB010000104.1 GCA_039679385.1 Armatimonadia bacterium
TGCAGCCCCGTGCACCACTCATACAGATCGGTGAACAGGTACAGGGTCGGCATCGAGAAGTCCCAGTAAGACGGGCCTTCATGGAACCCACCGTCCGTACCGATGGTCAGCGCGGTCCGCTCGTAGCGGTCCCAGGCCCAGGCAAGCCAGTTGGCCGCCTCCGGGACTTCGCCATACACTGCCGCCGCGCCGAGAGCCAGCGACAGGTGCGAGTACCAGTAGTGATTCTGCTGATAGCTGAGGCCGCCTCCGGCGTGGTTGGAGAGCGAGGCTTCGTAGACCACCTTGCACTGCCGGGCAATCGTGTCCCGGACTCGCTGACGCAGGTCCTCCGGCAGGTAGTTGTAGAGCCAGTCGTAGGCCAGCGCGACACCCTCGATGAAGTACTCCGCATCGAGGTCCACGCCGCAATCCGGGTACTTCGTTGCCTCCTCGAGCCAGGCCGTCACGCCCGCGAGCTGGGCCGGATCCGGCTGTAGCAGATACCCCAGGGCGTAGCTCCCCAGGTCCCGGAAGCCGCCGCCATTCCGTGATCCCGTCTTGTAGGCAGACGGCTTGCGGGTCAGAGGGCTCGGAAGTTTGTAGAACCGCTTCCCGGCCTCGGTTGCCATGCGGTCTCGAAGGGTCGGCAGGTCGGCCTCCGTGAGCAGCAGTCGTGGGTGTTTCGCGTTGAGTTCCGGGCGCAGGGGTGCCTGCGGTGGCTTCACCCGCAGCGTATCCACCCGCACCGACTTGAGCACACTCCCCGGCCCTTCTCGCAGAACCAGACCCACGCGGTGCTTGCCGGGCGTCGTGACCTCGAAGGCCTGGGAGGCCTCCGCAATCGCCGCTCGGGAGATCGCCAGCGGGCTGGTGGACTGCACGCCGTCAAGCACGACCCAGAAAGAGTCCTGCCCAACAGTATCGGCCCTGGCCTCGACCGTGACCCGGTACCGACCCGGTTCCTTGAGGTCGAGCTCCACCTCGAAGACGAATCCCTGCTGCGTGATGCCGACGCTGTGACCCTCCACCTGCTCCATCTTCAGTCCACGGCTATACTGGGCCAACTGCTCCCCGACGGCCGTGAAGACACCATCGCGAGACAGGATCGGTGTGTCCATGAGGTTGTCGACTGACACCCCGCTGAAGGGGCCAACCGTCGCGGCAACGGCAACCATCGGCAGCAGAGTCCAGGTAGCAAGCATGAGCACTCCCTCGCTTTCCGGCGTTCAGCGCTCTATCCTCGACTTATTGCACCACGGCCGTCTCTGCACCTTCCCCCTGGGAGCCCTGATCGTCGCCTGTCCCTGCGGTGCGCCGAGCTTCCCACCGCTTCACCGGCCTGCGTGACCACAAGCTGCGCTACTGATTCCGGCAAGCTGGCCGACCAGGCCCCAGAACCCTTCGCGCGGACTCAACCTGGCCTCCCTCTGGGCCGCGTCGAATCCGCGCGAGATGTCGTCTTCAGGCTCTTGCGATCCCAACAACCGTGCGCTAAGGTGCGACGATGTCGCCCAGCAGCAGGATCGCCCCGACCCGCATCGCAGTACCGTCGTACTTGCGCGGGTCATACCCCGGCTTGGTCTTCTCCTTGTCGGTCACGATCGACCGGTTCGGCTGCTCCGGATGAATCTCCACCGTCACCTCGTGGACCTTGTCCTCCATTCCCGACGCAATCCCCAGAGTCGCCAGACGATGGTAGGTGCAGTAGCTGTCGAAGCGCGGTCGCGGGTCGCTCGCCTTTCCGTCGACCGTCACCACAGCCTGACCGCCGTCCGGGCCGAGGATGTCATACAGCTTCGCCCCGGTGCCCCTGAATCGGAACTGGATCTTGTCGCCCGGTCGCAGCGCTTCCCACATCTGCGGCATGTACTTGGCGAAGGACGCACCCATGCCCTTGGTCGGATCCAACCTCGTCCAGCCCGGCGAGAGCATCCAGGGCTCCAGGAACACCATCTTGGCGGTCTCCCAGTTGTCCGCCACCATCGGCGCCTTGAGCTCATGGGCGCCAGGTTTGGGGGCGGGCTGCATCTGCCGGAGGGCGTCGGCGATGACGTCCGTGTACATCTGGTGCGGGGCGTCTAGCGGGTGTACGCCGTCGGTCGAGAACAACATCACACCCTCGGGAGTCGGCTGCACTGTCCCGGCCGCCTCCTTGGGCGGCACGTAGATCAGCTTGCCCTCCTCGGCCAACTGAACCGTGCGTAGCGCCATGTTGATCGAGGGGATCCCATAGTACTCGGCCAGAATCTCATCGGCGCCGGCGGCCTGCGGGCACATCCCCTTCAGCAGGTCCTTCTCGTAGCCCACCCGAAAAGTGTACACGAAACACAGGTCAGTGCTCGGGTCGGCCTGCCAGGTCTTGCGGACGATACCCTCCATGGCACGCCAGATGTTCAGCGGGTCGGCGCCACCATCATTCACCGAGAACTCCACGAAGACCAGGTCGGGCTTGTGCCGAAGCACGTCTTGCTCATACCGGTAGACTCCAAGGTCGGACCCGGTACCACCGATGGCAGCGTTGATCTCGACCACCTTGGCCCCGGGGAAGGTATCCTGGAACCACTTCGTGGTCTTGGGTCGCCAGCCGTTCGCCGCCGTGATGCTTCCGCCGAAGTAGGCGATCCGCACCTCCTTGCCGGCCTGGAGCTTAGCGAGCACATTTCCGAGCCCGCCTCGGGTCTGGAAGAGCTTGGCCGGCACCGGCTCGTACTTGGGCGGCTCGGCTGCCAGTGTGTTCAGGGTCAGTGTGAGCATCAGGGCGACTCCCAGGCTCAGGATTCTTGTCATCGCGGTCCTCCTGACGAGTGTGAACGTGTCTGGACACCTCTCCGGCTTTCCAGTCGACGCTATCCTTTCGCGAAGGCCTGCTCCGGCAGCAAGGACAGCACCGGCGGCAGAGCGGGATCGAGAGTGATCTTGTTGTCCTCCACTACTCCCTCGTCGGCCCGGGCCAGTTGGAAGGACCACACCTTCCCGGCGCCCGTCCCGACCGGGACCTTCACCTTCACCTCAGGCGTCTTCAGCGTCGTCTGCCCCGTCGCCACCTGCTTACCCTCGGGGTCGAAGACGTTCACGCGGATGGTCTCCGGCCCCCAGCCCTTGGCGGTGATGGTGAACTCAGTCAGCCCCGTCGGGACTGTGAAGTACAGCCGCCCGACCACACCGATGAAGGAAGCCTCCTGGACCGTCGTGATCCCGACCGGAACATTGGCGCTGACCACCTGATAGGAGCAGCCGCCTGAAGACAGCGTGAGGAACAGCGGCCCATCGGTGCCCGGAGTGAACTGGACCGTCTCCTGCGTGTTGTGGGCGATCGTCCCGCTCTGGATGGTCTGCAGCTTGAGGTCGCGGACCATCCACGAGAGCGGGTGCTCGTTCTTGCCAACGGGGATGTCCTTCAGCGTCAACTCAACCGGCACGCCCGCCTTTGCACCGAGTAGCAGCAGGTTCTCGTTCCGAAGCCTTGCCTCGGGGAGCTTGACGGTCTTCCCCGGAAGGGCCGGCATCACCAGCGGTGCCTGCGATCCCACCTTCCCGACCAGGCTCGCACCCCAGTCTTCCGGAGTCTCTCTCGGGGCGTTCTGGGCGGCGAAGTTGCCGGCGGCAATGGCCTTGTTGGCCCAGGTGAACCACTTGAAGTAGTCCTTGTGAGTGGTCTTGTACTCCGGTCCCTCGTAGAAGATCCAGTAGCCGTCGGTGGCCTCCGAGATCATCACGGCGTTCTTGCCGCAGAACTCGGCGTCCGCCCCGCGAACGATGGGGTCGATGCCACCGGCGTACATGAAGTGGTAGCCAGCCGCCTTCGCCTGCTCAAGGCCCGCGTTGAGGTTCTTGCGGTTGCTGGCCAGCGAGGCCGGCTCGGGCAGCATCTTGGAGGGTCGCCCGTAGGTGCAGGCATCAGCCAGAATCAGCGGGGCAGCCTCAGTGCCCCACTCAGGCCAGGTCCCCTCGACCATGAAGAAGGTCCCCGGCGCCGGGTAGACGCAGAACTGGAACTCCGGTGCATACTTGTCTACCTCCTGGCGCAGGGCCCGGCAGCGCTCCCGCCAGTGGCTGACCTGGAACTTGGTGAACTCCTCATGCAGCTTCTGCTCCTCCAGCCAGGCCTTCCGCTGTGAGAGCTCCAGCTTCGGGAGCTGAATACCCTTTGCCGCAGCGAACTTGCCCAGAATCAGGTCATCATAGGATAGCTGGTACAGGTTGCCTGACCCGCCGGCGGAGTAGTTCTCGTAGTCCAGGAACACGCCCATGAGATGCTCGTTCTGAGCGCACATCTTCGCGTACTCCACCACGTACCGCGTCGTCCAGGCCCAGAACTCGTCCGAGTTGGGGCTGTACAGATTCTGCTCACTACCGTTGGCCCACACTACGCGCTTGCCGGCCGCCTCAGGGCCTGCGGGCGCTCCCAGTGAGCCGCGCATCCAGGGCATGTGGTAGATGCCGTACTTCTCACACCACTGCGTCACCTGCCGCACCTCCTCCAGCCTGTCAGAACCCGACCGTGGGGAGAAGACATTGAAGCCTGCCTCCGCTGCCTCCTTGACCATCCACTCCTTGGTCACCCAGCCCTCCTCCGGCTGCATGACCTTGTCCACCAGAATCCGCAGCTTCTCCGTGCGGCCGAGATCCTTGCGTGCGACACCCATGCGAGTAGCTGGCTGCTCCTGGGCCCAGCCGATCGACAGCACGGACAGAAACAGCGCGATGGTCCAGTATCTGAGCGAACGCTGCAAAAGGGTCACCTCCGGGAGGGCTCGTACTTCTGACAGAAGATAGTATTCCGCAGCACCGTCACTTCACCTTGCTGCTCGTCCTGTGCAGGCGGGCGTTCCTGGGCACGTGACGCTGAAGAGGAGGTCCTGGTCGGACTGTGGGCGAAGCCCTGCTCCGCCTTCCAGCTCAGTCTGCTACTGAAGGGATCAGCCAGCCCGTGTCCGATGCCAACGTGACCGAGACTGCGGACCAGCCCACTCAGCCTGCGCCGATCGAGGCCGGGCGTCCTCTATCTGCTGCGGGGCGTGTGGCACGGTTGGTCTTCATCTTCCTGCTCTGCGTGTACCTGGTGACCAACCGTGGCTCGGTGTGGTCCTCCGATGCCGCTCTGCGAATCGGCCTCACGGAGCACCTGGTCAGCTATGGTAAGCTGGGCTACCCTCCCGACTGCTTACGGTGGCTGCAGGTCGACCAGGGCCGCATGATGTGGGGCCCCGGTCATCCCTTCCTTCTGGTCCCCTCGGTTCTCGCCGGGCGACTGGCGGTCGTCGTAACGCACCCCGCCGATCCGCTCAAAGCAGCCAAGCTCCAGCAGCTTGTCCGTGAGTTGGGAGCCACCGTCACCAACGCCCTCCTGGCCGCCTTCACCAGCGCCCTCCTGCTCATGACTGGTGCGGTCCTGGGCTACTCCCTCCGGGTGTGCCTGCTCGCGAGCCTGACCTTCGGCCTGGGCTGCATCTGGTGGCCCTACAGCCAGGACGCCTTCTATGAGGTCCTCCAGGGAACCTGCCTCCTGGCCGCCTTCTACTATGCCCTTCGCTACGTGCGTCGGCCCTCGGTGAGCACGGCCGTCCTGTGCAGCGCTGCCCTGGGCTACGAGCTCATCACCAAGCTCCCGAATGCCTCGATGCTGCTGGCGATCGTCGCCTACTGGCTGGTCTGGCGGGCTACGCACAAGGGCAAGAGCCCCTTGCGAGAGGGCAAGGCGCTGGCCGCCTTCGTGCTGGTCTTCGTCGCCTTCGGCCTCGTGCAGGTCTGGGCCGACTGGAGCTGGTCGGGCAAGCTCTTCGCCAGTCAACTCAGCAAGGACCCGGACTTCCAGCTTGCCCTGCAGCAGGGGAACATGCTCCTGGGGGCTCTCCAGGCACTCTTCGGACTGGACTGTGGGCTGCTATGGTACAGCCCGCTTCTGGTTGTCGGGCTGTTGTGGCTGCCTGCGCTGGGTCGTCGCGACCGTGCCCTGGCGGCCGCCTTCGTGATCACGCTTCTGCTCGGGTTGGCGATAGTCGGCAAGACCATCCTCATTCAGGGACGCTCCTGGGGACCACGCTACTTCGCCGAGGTCTTCCCGATCTTGGCACTCACCCTCTTCCCGTGGATCGACTCGGCCCTGCAACCTCAGCGCCGGGCTCTGCGTCGCTTCACCATCGCCTTCTTCTGCTTGGCTGTCGTCCTCCAACTCCTGGCGACGACCGTGCACATGGAGCGCTTCTGGGATGACAACCGCCGCATGGGCGAGGTGGCGGCCAGTCGCTTCCCCAACAATTGCCCCCTGGCTCGCCGTCCCGCGGAGTTGGCACAGGTGCTGCACAGCATGGCCTCCCACGAAGCCTGGGGATTGGCAGCCGAGAGCCGTGACGCCCGCAGTGCCGAGCATCTTGCCGACCGTGCCCGACCGCTGAACGTGCTGAACTATTGGTGGTCTCTGGCCTACTACCAGCGAGTTCCCTGGCCGGCCTTGGCCTTCGTGGTCTTGCTGCTGCTGTCGGTCGGAGGAGTGTGTCTGCGGAGTGCGGTCCATCAGGTGCGTGCCTCCACCTGAGGTTCGCCTCGTGCCTAAACTGAAAGGGCCGGGCAAGGTCCCAGCGGGAGTTACCCTCACTGGACTTGCCCGGCCCTCTTCGTGACTCTCAGATGGAGCGGTACGAGGTGCTACTTCCCCTCAATCGCTGCCGGACGCTGCTGCGCCTTGCGGATGCGCTCGAGATCGAACTTCATCCCGCGGTCGAAGGTGAAGATCCCGTTCTGCTCCTGGTACACGTCGGTGAGCTGGGTGTAGCAGTAGCCGAACATGAGCGGGTCATCCAGCAGCACTGCGCAGAGCCCCTCGAACCGCTGGTAGAACTCCTCCAGGGTCGTCGGGCGCTGGCCGTAGCCCCAGGAGGCCTCGCCCGGCTTCACCTCGGGGTTCCACCAGATGCCGCCGAACTCGCTCACGAAGAACGGCTGGCCCTTGTAGGGAACCGACCAGGGCGTATCCGCCGGGCCGTTCATGAAGGGCTTGCCCTCTGCCAGACCGGCCTGGCGCTCCCGCAGCTTCTCCGGGTTCTGCTCGTAGTCGTGGCAGTCGTACACGTCGGTCTCGAGCACGCGATGGGAGTACCCGGAAGTGTCCAGCACCGGACGCGTGGTGTCGAGGGCCTTGGCCGCCAGGAAGACTCCCAGCGTAACGTCGCTCAGGCCGACGACTTCGTCCGTGATCGGCTGGTGCGTCTCGTTCAGCCCGCACCAGCCGACGATCGACGGATGCGAGTAATCGCGCAGGATGACCTCGAGCCACTGGGCAACGCTGGTGGCCTTCGGGTCGTCGCGGCTCATACCCCAGTCACCGAACTCGCCCCAGACGAGGTAGCCCATCTTGTCGGCATGATAGAGGAACCGTTCCTCGAAGACCTTCTGGTGCAGCCGGGCGCCATTGAACCCGGCGGCCATGCTCAGCTCGATGTCCTTGACGAGGGCCTCATCACTCGGAGCCGTCAGGATTCCGTCGGGGTAGTAGCCCTGATCCAGCACCAGCCGCTGGAACAGCACCTTGCCGTTGAGCTTAACGGCCTTGCCGTCGATGCTCACGGAGCGCAGACCGGCATAGCTAACGATGCGGTCGACCACTGCATCGGCTTCGTCCACGAGCTCGATCTCCACGTCGTACAGGAAGGGGTCCTCCGGGCACCAGAGCCTGCGGCGGTCAGCGGCGATCGGCAGGTCCAGATGCGGCGAGAGGTCCAGGTCGGCGGCGCACTCCGCGCTTGCGACAACGCCCTTGTCGTCCCCAAGCGTAGCCCGCAGCTTCATCCCTGGCTTGTTGTTGCTGACGGGCTGGTCGAGGCGGATCACACTGTTGGCGACATCCGGCGTGAGCCGTGGCCGACTCAGCGAGCAGCACGGCACCGGTTCCATCCACACGGTCTGCCAGATCCCCGTCGTGCGGATGTACATGCACCCGTAGTTCTCGTACCGCGGGCTCTGCTTGCCGTGGGGGATGTCCTTTCTCGCATCGTCTCGGGCTCGGACCACGATCGTCGCGGTCTCCCCGGCGCTGACTACGCCGCCCAGATCGCAGGTGAAGGGAGCGAAGCCGCCACGATGCCGGGCCACTTCGACGCCGTTGACCCACACCGTGGTGTCATAGTCCACGGCCTGGAAGTGCAGCAGCACTCTGCGACCGGCCCACTCCTGGGGGATAGCGACTTCCCGCCGGTACCAGACCGCGTTCATGAAGTCGACGTGCCCAATCCCGGACAGCTCCGACTCGGGGCAGAAGGGCACCTGGATTGTGTCCTTCAGTTCGCGGTCCTTGAGTCCGCGAACCAGGCCGCTGTCGCCGTAGTCAATCTCAAACTGCCAGGGCCCGTTCAGGCACAGCCAGTCCTCTCTCACAAACTGCGGGCGCGGGTATTCGGGGCGTGGAAGGTCCATTCGGTTACCTCTCTTTTGATGCTGTCTGCGCTGCGTCGCGCTCCATGCACTTGAAGATGAAATCGATCACTGGTGTCGGGTCGGCAAGTCCATGCGGATGATGTCCCACGCCGGGCTTGCAGATGACGGTGATGCTGCCACCGAGCTTCTCGTACCGCTCCTTGACGACCCCCGTGTTCTCCTCCCAGGGCACAGCCTCATCCGCATCGCCGTACACGTGGATCAGTGGGAGGTGCGCCGCCGCGAGCGGCTGAAGGTTGTCCACAGGGTTCTTGCCATAGGCCAGCGCTTCGGCCTCACTCGCGAAGTGATAGTCGTGCTGCAGCTTCTCCCAGTCTGCCGGGCTTCCCTTGCCCTTGCCTCTGCCCGCAGGCCAACTCTTGAAGTCGCACACCGGAGCGTCGCCGTAGACGCACAGCACCTTGTCGGTGTTGCGAGCCGCCCAGTTGTAGCAGTACAGGCCGCCGCGACTAAGACCCTCCAGGATCGGCTTGCGCGACAGACCGTAAGTCTGCGTCATCTCCCGGTACAGCACGTCCCAGTGCTTGAGAGCATCCGGGCAGCCGAAGGTGTTCCCGACGGTGATATACACCAGGTGGAACCCCTTACCCAGGAGTGCGATGTCGGTGCCGGGGAAGGAGTCGAAGAACTCGGCCCGCCATACCCAGGGCTTGCCGGGCAGTGCCTGCTTCGGCTCTACCACAATCGTCTTGCAGCCGTCGACGAGGAAGTCGTGCCGCGCGAACCCGTTGTACTCCGACTTCTCTCCGGGGAAGGGCGTTCCCTCGGCCGACGCCGGGACCGTCGCCAGCGACAGTGCGAGCGCCAGTCCGCCGGCGCCGATGATACACCAGATGCAGGTAGTCATTGAAGTCTTCCCTCTCGCAGGAATGCTGGATTGCAGGAGCCTGCGGCAGCACGCAAGCTCCCAGAACTCTACACTTTCCGCAGTACCATGGACCCGTGGCCGTCCAACTGCGCCTTGCCCTTCACGGTGTCGCCGCTCACGACCTCCACGTAGGAGCCGTCGCCCAGGCAGACCTCCGCCGGTGAGGCCAGGAAGTTCAGCAGGAACAGGAACTCCTTGTCGCCATCGGTCCGCACCTGTGCCGTGACACCTTCGGGCAGCTCCGTCTCCAGGGCCTTGCTCACGCCGGCCTGCTGAAGCAGAGCGTCATAGAAGCTGCTCAGGAAGGACTGCTCCGCCCGGGTGGCAAGGTAGTACGCCTTGCCGGAACCGAACTCGTTCACCGTCAGGCAGGGCGAGCCCGCGTAGAAGCTCTGACCGTAGGTCGCGAGCACTTGCGCGGTCTCCGCATGGATCTGGTCGCAGAAGGTCCGACCGGCGAACTCCCCTGTGAGGCCCAGTGGGTTCCCGTGCTGCAGGACTACGGTGTTGGCCTCGTCGTCATACAGCACGTCGATCTCCTCGGCCCAGATGCCCAGGACCTCGCGCAGGGGACCAGGCCAGCCGCCCAGGAAGCACAGGTCACTCTCGTCCGCGATCCCGGTCAGGTACGTGGCAACGAAGGTTCCGCCCTTCTGGACGAACTCGGCGATCCGGCTTGCTACTCCCGGCCGAAGCATGTACAGCATCGGCGCCACCAGAAGCTTGCAGCCGTCGAAGGGCTGCTCGGAGTCGATCACCTTGACCGGCACGCCCTTGCTCCACAGCGTCCGGTAGTGGTCGATGCAGGTGGCCATGTACTGCTTGTCACGTCGCGGACCGCGCGCTTCCTCAACCGCCCACCAGTTCTCCCAGTCGAAGATCAGCGCCGTCTCGGCCGGAACCGTGGTGCCGATCACGTCATCGAGCTTCTCCAGCATCTGCCCGACCTCGGCGACCTCGCGGAACACCCGTGGTTTCTCCGTGCCCTCATGGTCGATGACCGCGCCATGGAACTTCTCAGCGCTGCCTCGGCTCTTGCGGTACTGGAAGTACTGTATGGTATCCGCCCCATGGGCGATGGCCTGCAGCGACACCAGCTTGAGCACTCCAGGGCTCTTGAGCTTGTTGATCTCCTGCCAGTTCTGGGCGCTGGGCGAGCTCTCCATCAGCATGAAGGGCTGGCCGCCGCGCATCGACCGGTTGAGGTCGTGGCACAGCGAGATATGCGCCGCATGATCCAGTTGGTTCGGCCGGTCATGGTAGCTGGGATAGCAGTCCCAGGAGATCACGTCCAGCTCAGGCGCGAACCGCCAGTAGTTCAGCGGCTTGAAGGTCCCCATCATGTTGGTGGTGCAGGGCGTCTTCGTGTCGAACTGCCGCAGCGCCGCGATCTCGTGCCTCATGAAGTCCACCGTCTGATCGGTCACGAAGCGCATCCAGTCCAGCATCAGCCCGTGGACGCTGCCGTCCTGAGGCTCGATCTGGTCCCAGTCACTGTACCGGTGGCTCCAGAAGGCCGACCACCACGCCTCATTGAGCGCGTCGAGGGTGCCGTAGCGCTGCTTGAGCCACTCCCGGAAGGCCGCATAGCACAGCGGGCAGTGGCACTCGCCCCCGTACTCGTTCGACAGGTGCCATACGCCCAGCGCCGGGTGGTCGTGGTAGCGCTCGGCGAGCTTCCCGTTGATGATGCCGACCTTCTCACGGTACACCGGCGAGGTCATGCAATGGTTGTGGCGGGCGTTGTGCCGGTTGCGGATTCCGTCCGGGCGCACCCGCAGGACCTCAGGGTACTTGAAGGACATCCACGCCGGACGCGCGCCACTGGGGGTGGCAAGCACGGCCACCATGTTCTCCTTCGCCATGCGGTCGAGGAGCCGGTCGAGCCAGTCGAAGGTGAAGACGCCCTCTTCGGGCTCCAGGCCCATCCAGGAGAAGATGCCGACACTGAAGGAGTTCACCCGCGCGAGTTTGGCGAGCCGGAAGTCCTCGTCGATGATCTCGGGCATGTGCAGCCACTGGTCGGGGTTGTAGTCGCCGCCGTGCAGGAAGTGAGGGAACCGCTCAACGACGGGGGGATAGCTCCTGGGCATGGAAGAAGCCTCCTGAGCAAGGGTATGTGCGGAAAACCGGCCGCAAGACTTGCGGCCGGCGGGTTGCAGTGGGACCGGTCTGCCTCCACCACCACCACAACCTCACCTCCCGCCGACAGGCAAGAGATGAACCTTCTTTACTTCGCTCTTCCTCAGGCGAGACCTCCACCGGCGCTCCTCCTCCACTGCGCCACCGAAGAGAACACAGAAGGGGCAGGACCGAAGTCCTGCCCCTTCTGTGCACAGAGAGTTGCAGCCTGCGAGTCCCTAGGAACTGGTCGGCGGCACAGCCTCGTGACTGCTCGCCAGCGCGTGCTCTCCTGCAGTGCCTACCATCGGCGCCGGCTTTGGGTGCACGAAGGCGTACACCAGACAGGAGCAGCCCATCAGCAGGAATCCCATCACGGCGAAGGGCCAGCGCAGGCCCATATGCGAACTGAGGTATGCGCCGCACAGGGGACCGAAGGCCGTCCCGAAGGACCCGGCGGAGGTGCAGAACCCGTAGGCCCGCCCGTAGATCTCCCTCGGAACCGAGTTGCCGATCATCGCGTTCATCGTCGGACTGGTGCCGCCCGTCGCGAACCCGGCTGCAATCCGCAGGCCGAAGAGCTGGCCGATGTTCTGGACCAGCGCCTGCGGAATCGAGAACAGGCCGGTGCAGAAGGTAGTGCAGACCAGTAGCCTGCGGTGGCCGACACGGTCACTGATGCGGCCGATGACCACGGCAGCGATTCCCGAGGCGATCCCGGTGACGCCCATGAGCAGCCCGCTGATACTGGCCGGCTTGTAGCCCACGGCGATCTTCTCCACAAACAGCGGGAAGATCGGCGCGACGAAAGTCGTCGAGAAGCTCATGAAGAAGAACACGCCCAGCAGCGCGACGAGCCCCTTCACACCGAAGCTCTTGCGGAGGCCGTGTTGAGCCGGGGCTCCCTTGGGGCGAGGCGTGAAGTGCTCGCGCACGAGGAACACCACGGCAAGCCCGGCGATGCAAAGCAGGATCCCCGAGATACGGAAGGGCACCCGGTAGCCCAGTTGGTCGGCCAGCATTCCGCCCATCCACGGGCCGAAGCAGTTGCCCATGATGACCGCCGTGTACATCAGCCCCAGGCTGTAGGCGAGACGGTTGCGAGGAGTAACGCTGGAGACCAGCGCCGTCGTCGCGGTAACGGTTCCGGTAAGCATCCCCTGGCAGGCACGTAGCGCCAGAAGCTGGTATACGTTCTGCACCGAGCCCATCAGCAGCAGCACAGCCGCACCGCCGAACATCGCCCGCACAACCATGACCTTGCGACCGACGCGATCAGCCAGGTTTCCCCAGATGGGCGAGAAGATCGCCATGCTCAGCCCTGCGGCGGTGATCACAACGCCCGCCCACAGGGCGACCTGGGCCTCGCCTTTTATCCCCAGATCGCGGATGAAGAAGGGCATGAAGGGCATGACCATTGCGAAAGCAAAGATGCCCATGAACTGAGCGCACCACGCAGCATAGAGTGTGCGCTGCCAACCCTGTTGCGCTTCTGCCTCGGTGACTGCAATGCCTGCTTCGGACTTAGCCGAGTGTGACATGGTAGAAACGCCCTAACTATGAAGAAGAGGGAACCGTGGGCATGGAGAGGAGCGCTGCCCACACGAACGAGGGGTCCCCGGCACCACGTATCCGCCTCTGGTAGGCCCCTACTGTAGGCCCGGTCACTCGGGCTGTCAACCCCGTCGGACAAAGCAAGAAGGGCGCCTTGCGTGCGCCTCTGACCGCCTCACGACCTCTCTGCGGGCACACCAAAAGGCGGCCGCCTTTGGCGGACCTAATACCCTCACGGACGACCGCCGACGCGTAGCTGTTCACCTCAAAGGGGGCGATTCCCCTGACTTTTCAGCCGATCCCTACCGGACCGAGAGCGTCCCCAGGGCGCTGATCTCCGTCCGGTGTTGCTTGCGGTCTTCGCCGCCGCAGATGAACACCCGACCGTCCGGCAGAAGCAGCGGGTTCATCCCGATGGCCGCTAGAGGCAGCTCCCCGACCTCAGTGTAGGCCTCGGTGATCGGGTCGAAGCACAGGATCTTCTCGGTGAAGGACTCCGGCTTCATCATCACTGCCGGCCACTTCACATACCCGCCGAACAGGTACACCTTGCCCTTGATGGCCAGCGCCTGACAGCCCCGCATCGGGTAGGGTAGATCCGGCAGTCGCCGCCAGCGGTCGTGGGCCGTCTCGTAGACCAGCGCGTCGTCGAGGTTGACCATGGCGCCATCGCGCTCCGCATAGCCGCCGAAGGCATAGAGATTGCCCTCGAGAGCCGCGACCGCCGGCAAGGTTCGGCCGGGACCGGGCATGGCACGCAGCGTCTGCCAGCCCTCCTCCGGATGGGCCGTGTTCACCATAAGCAGGTCGTTGTAGAGCTTACCGTCCAGGCGGTTGTCCGGCGCACCGGCCACGACGTACAGCCGGGGACCGATGGCCGCCGCTGAAGAGTAGACGCGGGGTGCCGGCAGTGCCGGACCGCGCAGCCACTCGTAGCTCTTGCCATAGGGCACGCAGATGATGGTGTCCTGGTAGTCGCGGGTGCCGTCCGAGCCGCCGCAGACCAGCAAGCGACCGTTGACCACCGCAAAGGCGCTATAGGCTACCGGGAAGGGCAGCCCCGGTCCTTGCGACCAGGTATCCGTTGCCGGATCGTAGATGTCCAGGTCTCCGCTCCACAGCTTCTGCCCGTCTGTCCAGTGCGTTCCGCCGACTGAGAGCACCTTGCCGCGGAGCACTCCACAGGCATGGCCGCCCTTCCCGACAGGCATATCCGCAGCGGATTGCCACGAAAAGGACGGCCCGCCGGAAGCGTTGGCCCCGGCGCAGGTGACAAGGCCGATCATGAGCACTATCACCCTCTGGATTTGGTAGCCGCAGAAGGCGGCCCCTGGAACTGAGTTAGCGCTGAACACGAGTGCACCCCTTCTGGTAAGCGCTGTCCCGAAGGCCTCCCTTCCAGCCCTGTCGCGAGACAGCCAAGGAACCTCAACCCCCTAAGACTAGCCGAACCACACCCCATAGCGCAAGAAGGGACCACCCAGGGCGGCTCCGAGACTCCCCCAGATCGCCCCGGCGACGATGAAGTGCCCCAGTGCAAACCCGAGGAAGCCGGGTAGCGCCGTCAGGTAGGCCTGATGCCCCCCGTAGCGCAGGATGATCGACTTCAGAACCCACACGATCAGGAACGGACCCCATAGAATCGCTCCAAAGGAGCAGGAGACCGCATAGCCCAGAGGGTGGAAGGGAGACCCGAAGATCCTGGCGCGGAGGAGGCTCAGAAGCCCGATGAAGGCTCCACCGCTGAGTGTCGCAACAATCCGGGGATTGTCGGGCTGCTGCGGCATCTGGATGGCCTTCCACAGCCCGGCAAACTCGGTCTGCGCGTGCCCCGAGCCCCAGATTCCGCCGCGAAGTCCGACAGCGCCCTTGTCGTAGTAGGGCACCAGGTGGAACCACCAGGACGCCAGCGCTCCCAGGGCGACGGCCCCCAACAGCAGCAGGAAGGTCGAGCCCTTCTTCACGCCGCCGCTCTCGCCCAGGGTCAGCCCCTCAATGCCATAGCCGGAGATCGAGGGGAAAAAGCCCCGGGACAGGAAGATGAACAGCGTGTAGATGGTGGCTGAGCGGTACTGCGGGCCCGGTCCGACCCACAGCTTTGAGTTGATGAAGTACCGAATCGACTTGTGGGCCAGACCGTAGGGGAAGGCCCAGATGAGCGGCACACCGATCTCCGCCCGCAGACGTCCGTAGACGACCGACATCGCAATGAGCACCAGGAAGTAGGTGATCGCCAGCCACGGCGCCATTCCCGCTGCTACGCAGAAGACGATCAGCCCGATGAACCCCAGCACCGCTCCCGCGAGCGCCAGCTTCATCGTCAGCGTCGCTTCCTGCTTCTTGGCCTGGAACCCGAGCCAGGCCCGGGCGGCGTCGCCAAAGGAGTGACGCGCCTTCCAGAACAGAACCGCGGCCAGCACCACGTAAGCGCCGGTCCCCTGCTCTGCGGTGAAGGGCACACCGGAGACCCGGTAGCCGCCGGCCGAGAAGGCCACGGCGACCAGCTTGTTGAGGATCGTGAAGAACCATATGGAGAAGGACAACTCGGTGGAGATCAGGTAACCCAGACCGATGAGCTCCGGGCGCAGGTACAGCTCCAGAGGCTTGATCGCATCCCAGGGCGCACCCGTCAGGGCCTTCACGAGGTCGAACTTCATCGAGCCACTGGGGCCGCCGAAGAACACGCCCTGGATCATGCTGTAGGCGTCGAGCAACAGCGCCAGGAAGATGCCGATCCAGGTCGCGCGGCACTTGAAGAAGGGCACCTGCGAGTAGTTCGGATCGACCATCTGCAGCGGAAGGCGCACCAGCGGGAAGACCAGGCGTTCGTCCTCCACCCACGGCTCGCTGAAGAGCACCATCAGGGAGAACAAAACGCCGGCGAAGAGCACATAGAAGCCCGTCCAGACGAAGATCGGGGTCGCCCAGGCGTGCCACGGAACATGGCCGGTCGGCGAACTCTCGTAGAGCCAGCGGTGGATGGTTGCGTCCTGGGGCGACATCCAACTCGGGATCCAGCGTGCCAGTTCCTCCAGCGGCGCCGCCGGGCTGCTGTAGTAGAAGGGCGCGGAGAGGCAGGCAATCAGGAACCGCCCGACGCCGCAGGCAAACATGAAGGACGCGACCGTAACGAACAGAAAGACCGTGATGATCTCCGAGACGGAGAGCGGCTCGATTCGGCGGCTGCGACGGAGCAGGGGGTTGACCAGCAGCAAGAGCACCAGCGCACCGACGCCCGGGATCGACGGGACGGCTTCAGTGCCCTGACAGGCGAGAGCGATGATCTCCGACTGGCGGATCCAGTACCCTGACAGCCACGTCAAAACGATGGCGATCAGCACCGCGCGGAGGGTGAGGCCGTGGCGCCTGGGAGCTGCTGTCTCTTCGTGCTCGTGACCTTGGACGGCCGATGAGGCGTCGGCAGGTACGCTCTGGGGAACAGGCGGGTGCGGGCTCAAGCTGGCTGTCGGCTCCTTTTGGGCGACTGCGGCACCCCGGGGTCGCTGCCTCCGCCTGCCGCGGTCAGATACAGGTCGTCACTTCCTTTGTGAACTGGTTGTTGCTCTCCGTCAGGGACTATCGCTCTTCGATGGCGATGGCGCGGGCCCAGCCGCTATCCATCCCGCGGACCTTGAAGGGCAGGGACATGAAGAAGAACTCCTCGCGCTGCAGTTCGTCCAGATGATCGAGGAACTCTACAAGGTTGCACCCGGCGCCCAGGAGGATCTCGTGCAGCTCCCGTCCCTGAGGGATGTCCACGGAGAGGCGTACGAAGCTGTCGATCCCCAGGAGCTTGATCTGATGAGCGGCCAGGTAACGAGCAGCGTCGGGGGTCAGGTAGGGCAGGTCGCTAGAAGCGACAGAGGCTGCTCCGGGCCCTTCCTTGCGGCACAGCACGCAGTCGCCGGGCTGAATCCTCGCGTCGAGTTGCTGCGCACAGTAGTCGGCGGTGATGGCGGCGCCACCCAGCGATTCGTCGACGTGCAGCAGTATGCCGCGTCCGTAGAAGGCCTCGAGGGCAAAGGCCGTCACGTCGGCACCCTCGGGCCAGTAGTGCGCGGGAAGCTCCACATGCGTCCCGACATGGGTATGGGTGCAGGTGACGTCGTACTTGAAGCAATCGTCCGGGAGGGTCGCCCGGGTGGCGTCAAAAGGCCGGTCGGCCCGGGCTCCGGGCACGACCTCAAAGGACAGGTCCACGACGCGGTACCGCTCGGGGTCAATCCGGAACATGGACACCGTACCTCCAGGGGCCATCACCTAGACAATTCCGCTCCGAGGCCCGAGTCACCTCCTTCCCCCAGGGGGTGCACTGTGTCCAGATACGCGAAACGCCGCAACCGAAGTTGCGGCGTTTCCCAAAGGTACGGCTGCGAAACGGTTCAGTGAAGGTCCCACATCGCGCCGCTGGTAGACCAGTCGCCACGCCGGGTCATCCACTTGGTGTGCCCGTCCATGAGCAGGAAGACGGCGCCCTCGTTGTGGCGGCAGTCCACGTTGTAGGGCCAGGCGGTGGACCCGGAGAAGCTGACCCCGCAGATGTAGACGTTGCCCTGGTTCTTGTCCGCGGCGGCGATCGTCTGTGACGGCTCCTCGATCGCCCCCAGCGCGATCGAAGGGACGGGATGCGGAGACCCACAGCCTGACGGGAACACCGTCTCATTGAGCCCATAGCCGGTCTTGTGGGTCGCGTTGCTCGGGTTCCAGTCGTTCTTGCTGGGGCAGACGGTCACCTGGCGGTTCTTCATGTAGGGCATCAGGTCGTCATACCAGGCGACACCGAAGGGCCGCTGATAGTACGGAAGGGTCTCGTCGTAGTCCTCCGCATACATGAGGACCGCCAGTCCGATCTGCTTGAGGTTCGACAGACACGCGCTCTGGCGCGCCTTCTCCCGGGCTCGGGCAAACACCGGGAATAGGATCGCGGCCAGGATCGCGATGATGGCGATGACGACCAGAAGTTCGATGAGGGTGAAGGCCGAGGAACGACGACGGGCTACCATGCGTTAGTCTCCTTGTGAGCCGTCGGCGACTGACGCCGGCGGTGGTGGGTCTGATGGCACGAGACACAGCATACCCAACTGCGTCTATGTCAACCGATATGATCGGCCGGAGGCGACCAGAGTGAAGGTCTGTGCTGCCGCCGACCTCCACTTCCCGCGCCAGGGGCATGACTGGTGTGCGGAGTTGGCGCGGCGTATGTGTGGCTCCGGGGCGGATGTCCTGGTGCTGGCCGGCGACCTTGCGACGGGCAAGGAGGACGACTACCGGGCGCTCCTGGGCCTGTTCGAGGAGTTCACCGGGCCGAAACTCTTTGTCCCCGGCAACCATGACCTGTGGGGCGAGGCCGACGACCGCGACACCCCTCAGCGCTACCACCGACAGCTCAAGGAGATCGTCGAGCGCCACGGGTTCCACTACCTGCCCGGTGCCCCGCTAGTGGTGGACGGTATCGGCTTCGTCGGGAGCGCCGGGTGGTACGACTACGGCTTCCGCCAGCGCACCAGCCCACAGCCGGAAGTGCGCGTGACACCCTTGCGGGCCCTGCCGGGCGATCCCACGACACGCCTCCGGACGATGAACGGTTGCAGGAACATCCCCTGGGAAGAACTCACGACCACACACTATGCGGGTCGGGCGCTCCTGTGGACCGACGACGGGCAACTCCAGAGCATGCTGTGGAACGATGCCGTCTACGTCGACTGGGGTGAGGACGACGCTTCGGTAACACGGCGCATGGCGATCGAGGTGCAGGCAGACATCGACAGACTGGGAGAGGAGGTCGACGCGCTGGTGGGAGTATACCACTGCGTGCCCTTCGAGCCCCTCCTGGGAGGCGCCGCTGAGGATGTCGGCCTCGCTTACTGCCGGGCCTTCATGGGCTCCCACATGCTGGGTGAGGTGCTGCTCCGTGACGAGCGCTTCCGCATGGCCCTGTGCGGCCATGCTCACCACCAGAAAGTGCTCGAGATCGGCCACCTGGTAGCGGCCAACTGCAGCGTGGCCAACGGCGCCGGCGGTCCCCTGCTGCTTACCCTTGAGACCTGACACCACGTGACAGGTGCTAAGCAGCCTTCAGGCAGCAATCCCCCTTGCCTGAACCACGGCTTCGTGCTACGATCCTGAGGATGTTGCTAACGCCGTCTCCGGGAGCCCTACCTCGTGCACATACCGGATGCCGTCCTGAATGCGCCAGTCTGTGTCGCCACGGCCGCTGTTGCGGTCGTCGGTGTGGGCTTCTGCCTGCGTAAGGTCGAGCGCGATCTGCGCCCCGAGCGTGTGCCGATGCTGGGCGTGATGGGTGCCTTCCTCTTCGCCGCCCAGATGGTTAACTTCCCGGTCCTGGGCGGCACCTCGGGCCACCTGATGGGCACTGCGCTGGCCACTGTGCTCCTGGGACCCCATGCAGCAGTCCTCGTCATGACCACGGTGCTCCTGATCCAGTGCTTCCTCGCGGGCGACGGCGGACTCACCACCCTCGGAGCGAACGTCCTGAACATGGCCCTGGTGCCGGCCTTCCTGGTGGGTTTCATACAGGGCCGCTTCGGGCGTGTGAGCAACCCTCGGCGGCAGCGCTTCGTGACCTTTCTGGCTGCCTGGGCGAGTGTGGTCCTGGCGGCGCTGCTGTGCTCTGCGGAGCTCGTGGCCACTTACGGTCGGTTCTCCGTGGCCACCATCGTCCCCATGATGCTGGGGGTCCATGCGCTGATCGGAGTGGGGGAGGGGCTGTTGACCCTCGGTGCCCTGGCTGTGATCGCCCGGGTGACGCCTGAGCTGACGCCGATTGCTGCGACGGAGGCTGAGGTCGAGTGAAGCGGCGCTGGGTCTGGACGCTACTCGTCGGTCTGGGCATCGCTGCGGTGCTGTCGCCCTTCGCCTCCTCCTTGCCCGACGGACTGGAATGGGCGGCCGAGAAGGCCGGCATCAGTACCGAGTCCCGGGACGACGCTGCACAGCCCGGAACGGCTGCGCCCCTTGCCGACTACACGGTTCCCGGCGTCTCTAGTCCGGCACTGGGCAGTTCCCTCAGTGGGGTCCTGGGAGCGCTGCTGGTGTTCGTCGTGCTCCTTGGCCTCGGCGCCCTACTGACTCGCCGCAAGGCCACCCACACAAGCCGTGCCGCACCTGACGGATCGCCGGCCGATACCACGAGCAACCCAGAGACTGCGGACGATGCTGGCACGGGCTAACCCGGTAGTCAAGCTGCTGTGCGCGATCGGCTTCCTTCTAGCGGTGGTCCTTGCGCCGCCTAAGTCGCCGGTCCGTCTGCTGTGGCTGCTGATCCCGCTTGCCCTGGTGTGGCCTGCGACCGGAGCGCGCCTACGCTCGGTCCTGGGGCGTGTGTCACTGGCCCTGCCCTTTGCTCTGGTCGCTTTCGTCCTCGCCGCAACCTTCCAGGCTTTGCCCCCGGGACAGGCCCCGGTTTGGTCCGCCGACCACCTCTTCAGCGCCACCTCACTGCTGGCCGGTACAGAGCGAGCGGTCCGCGTGCTTCTGTGCGTGACGGCGCTGGCCTTGCTTTCGGTGTGCACGAGCGCCGAAGACTTCCTGCGGGCACTGCGGCAGTTGCGCTTTCCTCGCCTGCTGTGTACTATCCTGGCATTCACAATCCGGTACACGCACACCTTGCGGGATGAGGCGCTGCGGATGATGCGGGCTCGTGATTCCCGCGGGCCTGCCGGTCACGGTGGTCTGCGACGTCGGGTTCATGTGGCTGGATGCCTGATCGGGGCTCTCCTGGTCCGCAGTTGGGAGCGCTCGGCGCGGGTGGGTGCGGCGATGCTGTCCCGCGGCTTCACGGGTGAGTTGCCCCTGCGTCCTGCGGGTCGGCCGCCGGTGGCCGAGGTGCTCGGCGGCCTGCTGTTCCTAACGGCCGTTGGCATCCTCGCTTGGGTGGCCTGACCAAGGCTGCTGTTCCTCGCGAAACGAGCCCGGACGTCCCCAGGAGACCGGGGCCGGACGTCCCCGAGAGACCGGGGCCGGACGAAGAAAGCGAAATCCCCTTGTCCATCGCCTTGCGTGTGGAAAAGCTGAGCTACACCTACCCCGATGGCGTCGTGGCGCTCCACGAGGTCAGCTTCGAGGTTCGGGAAGAGGAGACCGTGGGGATTGTCGGCCGCAATGGCGCCGGCAAGTCCACGCTGCTTCTGCACCTTAACGGGGTCCTCACTGGAACCGGCCGGATCGAAGTCCTTGGGCAGGCTCTCAGCCCGCAGACCCTTGCGCAGGTCCGGCGCGACGTGGGCCTGGTGTTCCAAAACCCCGACGACCAGCTCTTCATGCCCACGGTCTATGAGGACGTGGCCTTCGGCCCGATGAATGCCGGCCTGGGAGACGATGAGGTTCGCAGGCGGGTCGACGAGGCGCTGGCTGCTGTGGGGATGACGGGGTTTGGTGACCGCCCGCCACACCACCTGAGCATCGGCCAGAAGAAGCGTGTAGCAATCGCCACGGTCCTCGTGATGAGCCCTCGGGTGATCGTGTTCGACGAGCCCATGGGGGCGCTTGACCCGGTGGGACAGGAACAGATCCTGCAGCTCCTCGAAGCCCTGCCGGTGGCCAAGATCATCGCCACCCATGACCTTGAACTGGCCCGACGGTTGTGTGATAGACTGCTGGTACTCGACGCCGGGAAAGTGGTGGCAGACCGGCGGGCAGACGAGATACTCAGTGACGACGAGCTGCTGCGGGCTCACGGGCTGCGTCCATGTCTTCCGCCCGCTGCCCGGTGCTGACGTGACCTGGAGACGCTGTGACCGTGCTATGAAGCTACGCCGACTACTCCCCTGGATTGCCCTCCTGTTCTGCGCTCCGGCCCTGTGGGCCGGTGGACTGCTGGTGCCTGCTGCTGAGCAGGGCCGGTCTCCTGCCGAGCTGACCGTCAGTTCGCCTGCGCAGCGGGCCGTGATCTTCCGCCCCGACGATTCCTCCGAGGTCCTGCTCTTGCAGGTCGCGTACCGAGGTCTCGCACGTCCCTTCTGCTGGGTCATACCGGTGCCCGGCGAGCCCGGGACCCAGGACGTGTTCTCCGCCTCGCAGGAGTTCATGGACTCCGTGTTCCGGCGGACCGCTCCGGTCCTGGAGACCGAGATCATCGACCCTCTGGCGCCCTATCATCCCAAGGGCAAGCCCCATCCCGGCGGTGACCTGGCGCTTCCGCGTCCCTATGAACGCTCCCTGGGTCAGCGCGGGCTCTTCAGCGCCGGGGGCTACACGGTCACGATCCTCGATGCCCGCTCCCGCCCCAGTCTGGCCGAGTGGCTTCAGGTCCGCGGGTATGTAGTGCCCAGCGACCTCGACGCGCAGGTCGCCTCCTACGCGGAGCGCAACTGGCGCTTTGTTGCGCTCGAGGGGAAGCCTGTTGCGCCGGCCGACAGCGCAGTCATGGAGTACCTGCGCCCCGTCGGCATCCGCTTCGAGACGAAGCGTCCCGTATACCCGCTGGCGCTTGCCCAGGCGGAGGCGCAGCCCGCAACGCTTCTCGAGTTGGTGGTCATTGCCCCGGTTCCGGTCAGTTGTGAGCAGCCGGCCTCCGTTGACCTCGCTGGTCGCGCGGTGCTGAAGCCGGGTCAGGCCTATGAGCGCTACCGGGCCGGGTTGCGCAAGGACTGCCTGGTGCGGGAGGCCGTGACCCGTGGCGCATGCCCCTACAAGGACCTCGGTTACGATGCTAGCTCCTGGACTGGTTCGCGGAAGCCGCAGTGGAACAAGTTCTGGTCAACCCGTTTCGCCGGGGTTCTGCCTCGCGAGAAGCTGGTAGACCTGATCTTCAAGGGGAACGAGACGCGGCCCTTCCGAGCGCACCTTCAGCGCAGCTATGAAGTGCCTCCACAGGGCCTGGATCTTCTGCGCACCGGGTCTGGGCAGACGGCGGCGGTGCTGGTTCTTGTGCTGCTGGTGGGGACGATCGCCTGGATGGCCCGGCAGACGGCGGAGTTCCACCTGCCGCCCCAGCTGGCCCGGGTGGAGGGTGAGAGCGAAGAGACCAGTCTGTTCCGTGCCCGGCAGAAGGTCGCTGTCACGGGTACGCTCCTGATCGGCCCGGAGGCAGGCTTCTGGGCCTTTTTCCCGCGTTTGGCTGTGTATGCCGGGGCTATCGCCCTGGCGAGACCGGCGTGGTTCGGCCTGACCTACCGCATCGACTACCTGCGAGGTGCGAGGCTGTTCCTGGGCGGGCAGATAGCCTGGTGGCAGGACCTGCTGTGGGTGCTGGTGCTGATCGCCTGGTCGCTGCTGGCCCTGCGCTACGTCTCCCGTGCGCCACGTGGTGACGGACGGCAGCGAACGCTGGTGACCCTCCTCACGGTGCTGCTGTCCGTGGTCTGGCTGGCCCTGGTGGTGTTCGCTCCTCCGGCGTCGATGCGAGAGGCGGCGAAGCTTGGGGCACCCGGCATCGTATTGCTCGCGCAGGTGGCGGCATCACTCACCACCGTGGCCTTCTCGGCCTTCGTGGCGTATCTGGTGGCGGCAGGTCCCTGGGTGTCGGCCGTCTCGCGGCGCCTGGTGGCGGAGTTCGTGCTGCTCGCGGCCGTGGTCCTGCTGGCGTCCCCCGTGGTGCTGGGCCGTTCCGCGACCCGGCAGGCCGCTGAGCAGGCTGAGAAGTCACGCTGGGAGGCCTACGGTCAGGCAGTCGGCGAGGTGCAGGACGCCCTGGCGCAGTTCCGCCTGGACCACCGGGCGTATCCGCTGAGTCTGGGCGCACTGACGGCCTCCGAGCCCCTGCGCGAGGGCGTTGACCCGGCCGGTAACCGCCTCGGACTCGCCACGCAGGGCCCCGCGGTGCCCTATCTGGCCTCCCTGCCTCGAGACCCACTCACCGGGGCAGCCACGCACTGGCTCTATGACCCACTCTCAGCCGACCTCGTGTGGTCGGAGGTCTTCCAGACGGTGGTCACGACTCCCCTTCAGGATGCAGCGGTCGCTCCGAAGCCAACAGACTACTGGCGGCTTCCGGCTCCCGAGGCTCTCCGAGAGGCCATGGGCAAGGCCCGCGACGTGCTCTTCGGCTCGCCCGACTCCCTTGTGCGGGTGGCGAACGGTACCGTGGACCTGGTGGAGGCCGTCGACCTTCACGGTCTGCGCGCCGGACTGTGCCCTCTGCGTGAGGTGCCCGGTCTGGACGAGCCGCGCTTCGCTGTGGCGCCGGACCGCTCCTCAATGATGCTGTCCTGTGCCGTCCGCCGTGAGATCGTGGCGGGCTCCACTACGCCCCGGGTCAAGTCTGCCGTCTTCGACGTGTCCAGCTCCGGCACCCGGTTGACCCCTCTCGGTGCGCCGGTGGATGGTCAGGTCCTGGCCCTTCAGACCTCGGGCGACGGAGTCCGTGCCGGGTGCATCCTCAACAGTGGCTACGCGGGACGCGACGAGCGCAGTCTGTGGTCCTTGGAGCCGAACGGGGAGTGGCGCGGTCCGCTGACTGAGAACGTGCAGCGGTTCCTGTGGCATCCCACCCAGGCTTGCATGATCGCTCTCGTGACTCGCGACGATCTGCCCACAGGTTCCTCTCGGCCCGTATGCGATCTTGTTCGCGTCTGGCCCGACGGGCGCAACGATCCGCTGGATCCGGGACAACGCTATTCGGACGCGGTTCTGGCCGCAACCGGCACTGAGGTCCTCGCGCTGACGGCTGGCGGCAGCCTGCGTGCGCTGAGTACCGATGGGGAAGAAAGTCGCGATCTGGAGGTTGGCGGAGCCCCTGTCCTCGATGCGCTGTACCTGGGCGAGGAGCGTGTGGCAGTGCTGCTGGGGCCATACCAGAAGCCCACAGGCGAGCCCTCGACGGGGCAGTTGGTGCTGTTCAACCTTGCCGAGGGCGAGCAGAGCAGCATCTCGCCGGTGGCGCCGAAGGGCACCCTCTGGGTCGGTGGCCGAATCCTGGGCCACCATGCGCCAACAGGGTACCTCTTCCTGCGGCTCTGGCAGCGTGACCCTCAGGCCGGGAGGGTAGTCATGGTCAACCAGAACGGCGGCCCGGTGCAGGAGATCTCCCTGGCAACCAAGTAGCCGGTCTGGCGGAGGTTTGTGCAGGCACAAGCAGCACGGACGGAATCGCAACGGGGAACCAGCCTCCTAAGGAGGTCGGTTCCCCGTTACTGGTTCTCGTGGCAGTGTGGCGCGAGCGCCTACCGCTTGCGAAGCACGAAGTAGTCCACGTTGAGGTTGTAGTCCATGATGGTGGTCAGGCGGAAGGTGTGAGTGCCCTTGCTGAGTTTGAGCGGGGGCAGGTCCTTGCTTCCGGCCAGTTGCACGAACCACCACTCGCCCGGTCCGTGAGCCCAGCCGCCGGTTCCGGGGAGCTGAAGCATCGAAAAAGCCCGGGCCGGGACCTTGCCGTCAAGCTTGAGTTCGCGCAGGGACAGCGGCTCGCCACAGGCGATCTTGGCGAACAGATCGTACTCGCCCGTCGCGGGGACCTTGGCCGTCCATTCCAGCCAGTGCCCGGCGCCACCGTAGTTGAAGATGCTCTTCCCGCCGTGCTGGTCGACGTGGTCGCCGACGGAGACGGTCACAGCGCCTCCGCCCTGGCCGGTGAAGTCCTCAGCTTCAACGAGAATGCCGTCCTCGGGCATCTTCTCCACACGGGCCACCTCAACGGGCTTCGTGAGCAACGAGAAGGAGACGACGGCGACGCAACTGCGGAGCAGGTTGTAGCCCGGCAGCGTGAGGCGCAGGGGCGTGTCGCCGGTCATCCCGACGGTGCCCTTGCTCTCAAGATTCGGCCCGGCCGGCACCCAGTCACTGACGACCTGGCTGCCGATGGTCAGCACGGGCGTGCCGCAGTCGACACCCCCGGGCAGGATCAGCGTCGCCTTGCCGACGCCGACGGGGAGACTCACGGTTCCCTCGGCGGACATCTGCTCAAGGCTGAAGTTGGCGGTAAGCTCGCCGGCCTTCTTGCCGCAGACGGTGACGGCGATCTTCTGGCCCTGATCGGGCTGCTCGCCGGTACCTTCCCAGCCCACCTGGCCTTCATGCTCTCCGGGGTGCAGCTTCAGGATGGCCACGGAGGAGGCGGTGTCCCAGCCGAGTGCGGACTGGGAGAGACGGGTCTTGTCCAGATAGCCCCAGAGCGGGGGGTGGGGAAGACGGACGCGCAGCTCAACCGGCTGTTTGGCGCTGCTGGAGATCAGGGCTCGGTCGGGCATGTAGCGCACCGCGTAGGCTCCCGGCACGCTGGCACGGAGGATCTCGCCGCTCGTTGCCGGGGCGCTGTCTGCCGCCATGGTCACGAGGGGCAGGGCCAGTAGGCTAAGCATCAACAACGACGATCGGACCATCGAATCATCTCCTTCAGATCACTGCGGCCGCCAATTCACGCCATCTACAGGTCGACCTCAGGCTCTCCGAAGCAAATTCACCACCCCTGTACGCGACTCCTCCTTGCTGAGGTCGAACCGATCACACTCGGGCAAACAGCCTCGGAGACGTGCGAAGGACTCGTTGCCTGCCTTTCTGCGGCTATGCTATAATCCTATCGACCCTAAGATCAAGGTCCATGACAGGGTGGCAGTCTTGTCGCCTGATGGCGAGTTACCTCTTCTATTAGTATTGCTGATCGTGTCCGCCTTCTTCTCCGGAAGCGAGGTGGGCTTCCTCGCAGTCGGACCTACGCGCGTGCGTCAGT